>CAYYUS010000444.1:0-3181 GCA_964474925.1 uncultured Akkermansia sp.
CCGAAGGGGGCGAAATACACAAAGGTGAACAGAACCCCTTTAGGGGTGACATATTGGTTTTTTGAAAACAACGCTCTATTAGCCTTATTGCATCCTGCATCATTTTTTACTACTTTTAGCCTGTAAATGACCTACGGCATTTGTTTATTAAGCGTGGTTTCGTGCAGAAAAGAAGCCTCTAATACCAGCGAATTGGTTACTCAATTGCTGTTTGGCGAAACCTATGAAATAGCCGAAGAAACCGAAGAATGGTTCAAAATTGTGGTCACTTATGATAACTACGTATGCTGGCTCAACAAAAAACAACACAACCCTCTTAGCGAAAGTGCTTTTGAAAAGATCCAAAAGTCGAAACAAAAATGTAACGGCGATCTGGTTCAGATCATCAAGAATAAAAAATTAAATACCAATATTCCTATCACTATTGGAGCTAGTTTACCTTTATTAAAAGAACATGATATTCAAGTGGACGATCATCATTTTTCGTTTGATGGAACTGCGGTTGATACAAGCGTAAAGAACAATGCTCAAAAAATAGTTCAAACTGCTTATCTGTTCTTAAACTCGCCTTACTTATGGGGAGGTAAAAATCCGTTTGGGATTGATTGCAGTGGCTTTACACAATTAGTATTTAAACTCAACGGGCACAAAATTCCTCGCGATGCTTCTGAACAAGTTGAATTGGGAAGTCCTTTAAGTTTTGTTGAAGAAGCCGAAGCCGGCGATCTTGCTTTTTTTGATAATGAAGAAGGAAAGATCGTTCATGTTGGGATCTTATTAGATAATCAAAGCATCATTCACGCCAGTGGCCAAGTTCGCATAGATAAATTCGATCATTACGGCATCTTCCATTCCGAAAGAAAAAAGTACTCACATAATTTAAGAGTTATTAAACGCATTATATAATTACACTATGATACAACGTATACAAACCGTTTTTTTAGCCATTTGCGCCATCGTTTTTATTCTTTTTTGTTTTATGCCTTTAAAGCAAATAACCGTTGAGGGCAATCCTGTTTCGTTAACTGCCCTTTCAGGCTTCACTTCAAAATTCTCCTTCAACTTTACATTTTCAATTGTGGGTGGATTTAATTTTGTTGCCCTCGCATCGGCAGTGATCGCCATTTTTTGTTACAGACAGCGTTATCTTCAAATTCGTTTTTGCTATATCCTTGCAGCGATCTCGGCAATGTTTATCGCCCTTTTAAATTTTACCGATGCGGTTCTTGGCTATAGTAGCACTGAAGTCGTTCCTTTAGCAACAAACATTATGCTTGCGGCTTCTTTAATTTCCGCAATCCTTGCTTCGGTTTTTATCAAAAAGGACATCAATTTGTTAAAAAAGGCCGACCGTATTCGCTAATTCTTCCCTATTTGCCGCAATTGTATTGATTCCTCTGGTATTTTTATTATTTTCGTCTTCTTCGTACCCAATTGAAGACACTGAAATACATAACATTAGCTCTTATTACCTTAGTACTTACATCAGGTAAAGGTAACGGCGATCTTCCGTCAAAAGATCCTACTAAGAACATTCCTGCGTTTAAGAATATCAGCAAAGCGCAACTCGTGCATATGATAGATTCTTTACTGGAAAAAGATAATATCTCTCCCAAAGAAATTGAAGAATTGAATCTATTGGCCGGACTTTTAAAGTTTCAAAAAAAATCAGAATTCATTCACCTAATTGATTCATTACTAGAGAAAGAGAACATAACACCGCAAGAAATTGATCAACTGAAAATTCTTTCAGAACAATTTAAATTTGCCACACCTGTTGACGAAGGCGTTAATATAGATGATCTTAATAATCTTCATTTCTATTCAGAGACCGAAGAGAATAAATTATTCCCACTTTATCCACTTAATGAGTTAGAGAAAGAGTTTACAATTACTCTGGAAAAGCCTGAGAGTCACAATTATTCAAATCCTTTTAATGGAGTTCTTACTTCTTATTATGGATGGAGAGATAAGCGCATGCATAAAGGCATCGATATTGACTTGAACAAAGGACAACCCGTTGTTGCGGCCTTTGACGGAAAGGTTAGAATTGCAAAACGTAATAACGGTGGCTTTGGAAATTTAGTGATCATTATGCATCCGAATGGATTGGAAACTGTTTATGCTCATTTATCGAAGATCAAGGTAAAACAAGGTCAGGTTGTTTTAAGCGGGCAAGTAATTGGGCTTGGCGGCAATACCGGTAAAAGTCGCGGTTCGCATTTACATTTTGAAACACGTTACAAAGGTTATGCCTTGAATCCTCTTTTATTTATTTCTTACAACGAGAACAAGCTTTACTATTATAGCGTTAAAATGAAGGTTGTAAAAAAAGACCTTATAGCCTACCCAGCAAACGCCGAAATGCATATGATCAAAAAAGGCGAAAGTTGGAAGTTGATCTCACAGCAGTACAACGTTCCGATCCGTAAATTAAAAGAACTCAATGGAAGTTTGAAGTGTTACTATTTAAGACCGGGCACTTCACTCAGAGTGAATTAAACATTGGAAAAACGCTGAATTTTTCTTAAAATTATCCCTTGTAAAGATCTGTATGGCACAAGTAATTCCTTTTAAAGCAATACGTCCACAACCCGATAAGGTGCATTTGGTGGCATCGCGTTCGGTAGATGGGTATAATCTTGCTGAATTAAAAGAAAAACTATCGGGAAATCCTTTTACATTTTTGCATGTGATCAATCCTGATTACGACGATGGTGTAAAAACAAAACCCGGCTCAAGAGAGCGTTTGGTAAAAGTAAAGAATCGTTTTAAGGCTTTTGTAAAAGAAAAGATATTTTTAAGAGATGAGTCGCCTTGCTATTATATTTATCGTCAAATAAAAAATGATATCACGTATACAGGAATAATAGCCTGCACTAGCATTGACGATTATTTTAGCGGCGTGATAAAGATCCACGAACAAACACTAACTCAGCGTCAGGAAAAATTAAAAGATTACTTAGAAGTTTGCGAATTTAATGCCGAGCCGGTTTTGTTTTGTTACCCTAATGACAAAAAGATAGATTCCTTTACAGCCGAAACTATTGAAAAACGTGCTGATTATGATTTTACAACCACCGATAAAGTTCGTCACACACTTTGGATAATAAAAGATAAAAAAGAAGTAGCGTTACTGCGCGAACAATTTGGGTCTATCAAAAGCATTTATATTGCCGAT
>CAYYUS010000445.1:0-3177 GCA_964474925.1 uncultured Akkermansia sp.
GTCCTGATGACCTTCCGGCCTCCCCAACTGTTCGACCCTGCTACGCTTCAATGGGATTTAGCCGCTGATTTTGTGCAGGGAAACCGTTTGCCAAATGGCGACCACTGTGACCATGAAATCGTGCTTCGCCCCAATGGGCAGGTAGTGGCCATTGGTTATAAGTCTTTTACACCTGGGCAACCTGGCGTGAATGTGGAAGTATATGATCCAATTCAGAACACCTGGACGCTGGGTAGCAACTTTTCTCCTACCCGTTCCAGAGCCAAAGTTGTACAGTTGCCCGATGACAAAATTCTCGTCATGGGCGGCTTCAAGGAAGAGACAACCGACCCGACACCGGTCAATAACTGGGGCTACATGGGCTTAACCGATCAGTATGACCCGTCTTCCAATTCCTGGCGCAGACTAAAAAATATGAACTGGAAACGAGAATATCACACGATCACTATACTTGTTCCGGACGGGCGCGTGATTGCAGTGGGCGGAGAAGGTGCACCCGGTAATGAACCACCTCAAAGCATCATCGAAGCATTTTCACCTCCATATCTGTTCCGGGGCATTCGTCCGGAAATTTCCAATTTCAATAAGACGGTATTTCAACGCGGGGAAACAATTGAGTTTGAAGCCCACAAAACCAACGCGCTTACAAAAGTTATGCTGATGTCCAACGCAGTAATGACTCACTTCATGAATTCTGGCAATGGACGCTGCCTCGAATTGGAGTTCTCTCAAAATGGCAATCAAGTAAGTGTCACGCTTCCCAATGACAGTCTCAAACTCATGCCCGGCTGGTATATGCTCTTCGGGATGGTTGATGATATTCCGTCGGTGGCACAAATTCTGCAAATTCTGCCTGGTCAAAACGTGATGAATGAAACGCTCCCAACAGCAGGGTTCACCACTACCCTGAATGCTGGCTGTGAACCGCTTACAGTGCAGTTCACCAGTACTTCTTCAGCCAACGTGGACGATTTCGAGTGGCAATTCCCAGGTGGGATACCCGGTTCTTCATCGACAGAAAACCCAACTGTGTTGTATCCATCCCCCGGCACCTATTCAATAAGCTTAACGGTGAGTAACAGCGCCGGTGCTGATACGGTCATTCAAGCAAATTATATCACCGTGAACCCTTTACCCAGTTCCGGATTCAGTAATTCCATAACAGGGGCAACGGTTTCCTTTACGAATACTTCGACCAATTCCAGCAGTTACCTGTGGAATTTTGGCGATGGAAATACAAGCACACAAACCAATCCAATCCACACATATTCAGTTGACGGAACTTACACTGTGACACTTCAATCCACGGGACTATGTGGTACGGCATCTGACACGCAGACGGTTATTGTTAATACGGTCAACATTAATGAGCCAGGTGAAATTAAATCATTCCGTGTCTATCCAAATCCAGTGGCATTAAGCGGTTCCATATCGGTTGACATGGATTTGAAGCAGACAGGTAATGTAAATTTTGAATTAACGGATGCCGCTGGCAAGCAAGTTCGGCACTATTCCCTGTTTGAGAAGACGACTGATAAACAAATTTTTACACTCAAAACTACAGGGATTCAGGCAGGAGTTTATTTGCTGACAGCGCATTTGCAGGATGTGATTATCGGGACTGAAAAAGTGATTATAAGATAAAAACACTATGAAACATCATCACTCCGAACACCCAAAACCAGCACAGAATGATCACTCCGGGCATAGTTCACACGTTATGCCCAATGGAATGGTTATGCAAGGCGAGATGCACAATGAAGGTCATTCGGGACATGGTGGCGGTCATGACCATTCAGCGATGATTGCAGATTTCCTGCGGCGGTTCTGGATATGCCTGGTGCTTACTGTACCTGTAGTGGCTATTTCCCCTATGTTTCAAATGGCAGTCGGATACCATTTCGACTTTCCTGGTCGTGATTGGGTATCGGTTGTGCTTGGCAGCATCATTTATTTTTATGGGGGTTGGCCATTTTTGACCGGGCTTTGGGACGAACTAAAACGTCGTCAGCCCGGCATGATGACCCTCATCGGGATAGCCGTAACAGTAGCATTCTTGTACAGCACGGCTGTGGTGTTCAGGTTGGTAGAGGGCATGGATTTCTATTGGGAACTCGCCACGCTGATCGTTATTATGTTATTGGGTCATTGGCTCGAAATGAAATCCGTTGCCGGTGCCTCGAAAGCCTTGGAATTGATTGTCAAAATGATGCCCGCCGAGGCGCATATGTATCACGGTGGCGAAATGTTGCACGATATGCGCGTGGATGAATTGAAAATAGGAGACCTCGTCCTGGTGAAGCCTGGCGAAAAAATTCCGGTGGATGGCACTGTAACTGAGGGCAGCAGTACCGTGAACGAGAGTATGCTAACAGGTGAAAGCGTTCCGGTTCAAAAAACAGAAGGCGCAAAAGTTATCGCCGGGGCCATCAACGGCGAAGGTAGTCTGAAAATTCGGGTGGACAAATCGGGCAAGGACAGTTACCTCAACAAGGTTATTACCCTGGTGCAAGAAGCCCAAGCTGCCAAATCGCAGACTCAACACTTGGCAGATCGCGCTGCTAAATGGCTGACTTTTATTGCGTTGAGTGTAGGATTCGGGACGCTGGCCATCTGGCTCGCCAAAGGGCAGACGCTGGCCTTTGCGCTTGAACGTATGGTTACGGTCATGGTTACTTCTTGTCCACATGCGCTCGGTGTAGCAATACCACTTGTGGTCGCTATTTCTACGGCTATAACCGCTCGGCGTGGGTTGCTTATTCGAAATAGGACTGCTTTTGAAAATGCACGACGCATCACGGCGATGGTATTTGACAAAACGGGAACGCTCACTGAAGGGAAGTTTGGTGTATCGCGTATTCAAACGCTTTCCCAAGATTTTGATAAAAACACCCTGCTCGCTACCATTGCCGCGCTCGAACAGGAGAGCCAGCATCCGATTGCTCAGGGCATAGTTGCAGCAGCCAAAACCGCTGGGCTGTCACTGCCAGCGGTATCCAATTTTACTTCCATCACTGGCAAAGGCGTCACTGGTCAAGTAAAAGGCAAAAAAATCAGCGTTGTCAGTCCTGGATATTTGAAGGAAAAGAACATCGAACTGCCCGTCGATGATGCTGGTTCAGCTGCCGAGACAGTGGTTTTTGTATTGGAGGATGATAAATTGGTGGGATTCCTTGC
>CAYYUS010000446.1:0-3176 GCA_964474925.1 uncultured Akkermansia sp.
ATGATGGAAGTAACCATCGCTAAAAAGAAAGAAAAGGTGGATCTTGGAACTCTTACCATTATAGATTAAACAATGGCGCGTAAGAATACATTCTATTATATTCTAGTGCTGCTACTTTGTTACAGTGGCTATGGGCAAAATACGCAAGATGCGGGATTATGGGCTACTTTCTCTGTTCAAAAAGAGATCACAAAAAAAATAAGTTTAACTCTTGATCAGGAAATGCGATTACGAGAAAATTTCCAACGCCTAAATTTATTTTACACCAATATTGGGATTGATTACAAACTCAATAAGAATATTAAGGTCAGCCCAACTTACCGTTTCACTCAAAAAAAACAACTCGAGCCGGGTTTTGGATACCGACATAGATTTATGTTGGATGTAACAGCAAAGAAAAAACTTTCAAAGATCACTCTTAGCGAAAGAGTGAGATACCAAACAGAAGTGCAGGATTTTTACTCAAGTAGAAAAGGTAAAATAGCTGAGCATTACTTACGATTTAAAACAGATATAAAATATACGGCACCCGAAAAAATAACGCCTTACTATTCGTGCGAATTTCGTTATCAGATCACTGCGCCAAGGGGCGAAGATCCGTTGACAAATTACGGATTTCACAGAATTAGAAATGTAGCAGGAGTAGAATATAAAATAAATGACAACAATACATTAAACCTTTATTATTTAATTCAGTCGGAGTTCAATATCACTAATAAAGAAAGTATTTATATAGTTGGAATTGGATATAACCTTAGTATTTAAATTAAACATGAGACTAAAACTTTTTTTTATACTTTTTATTTTTTCCGGCGGTTTAATGGCCCAATGGAATTCTGATCCTGCCGTTAATGCTTCGGTTGCCATTGTAACCAAATCGCAGGACAATCTTCACACGGTAAGCGACGCCAACGGCGGTGCCATTATTTCATGGGATGATAACCGCAATTCTTCTACCAACGCTACTGATATTTTTGCCCAACGCATTAATGCAAGCGGTATCATAAAATGGGCCGCCAACGGAATTGCTATTTGCAATAATAGCGCGCATCAACAATCGTCGGCCATTGCAGATGCCGGGCAAGGAAATGCCATTATTACTTGGGAAGATATCCGTTTGGGTAATTATGATATTTACGCGCAAAAAATAGATTCATCAGGAAATGTACAATGGGCCGCGAACGGCATTGCCATTTGCTCAAAATCAACGCATCAAAAAAATCCGAAGATCGTAGGCGATAATGCCGGAGGAGCTATTATTGTATGGGAAGATTCGGTAAATAATTTTTGGGATATTTATGCGCAGAGAGTGAGTTCCACAGGAGCAGTACTTTGGACAACAGGCGGCGTGGGAATTTGCGCGGCCGGAAATACGCAATTAAATCCAAAGATAGAAAGCGATGGTTTGGGTGGTGCCATTATTACTTGGCAAGACAAACGCAACAATGTTGATTACGATATCTACGCTCAAAGAATTGATAATAATGGCGCGATTCAGTGGACAGTTGACGGTGTGGTTATTTGCAATTCTATTAATACACAAAGTAATCCACGCATTGAGCCCGATGGTTCTAACGGGGCTATTATTGGATGGATAGACAAAAGAAATGCTATTGATAATAATATTTATGGTCAGCGCATTAATTCAGCAGGTGTTGTGCAATGGGCTGCTAATGGAAATAGTATTTGTGGTGCAAGCGGTAGTCAAAGTGCTTTGGACATTAAATACACAGGTAGTAATGGTACTATTTTTACTTGGAAAGATGCGCGTACTGCCACAACCTCTGTTTATGCACAATTAGTTTCGTTAAGCGGCGCCAACCAATTAATTGCCGATGGTGTTTTGATCTCGAACGGTTTAAGATCCAATAACCCAAATGCTGTTAGTGATAAACAAAACGGTTGCATCATTGCCTGGCAAGATTCCTCAGGTACCGGCTGGGATATTAAAACACAACGATTAGATGCAACCGGAAACACTTTATGGACAAGCGGTGGCGTAATTGTTTCTAATGCAGGTAATGATCAAATAAACGCTGTACAAATAAGCGATAACACTGGTGGTGCTGTTTATTTTTGGGAAGATTACCGTAATGCGGCAGATTATAATATCTATGCACACCATTTATATAGTAGTGGCAGCCCTGATATAGGAATTGATGAATTAAACGGAACTAATTCCCTCAAGGTGATTTGCTTTCCAAACCCGGTGAACAATACATCGATCATTAAATTAACAGGGAATTTACAGGGCAAAGACTGGCAATTACAGATCTTTGATGCACAGGGAAGATCGATCGTTACAAAAACCATTGTTAATACTAACGTGTTTTTAATGAATACCAATGATTATACAGCAGGTATTTATTTTTATATGATAAAAGTGAACGAAACAACATTACCTTTAAAAGGAAGTTTTATATCCACATTTAAATAAGAACTATGACCACTATAAAAATAAAGAGTATTTTCACTATTGCGTTTCTTACGTTGTGCTTCTTTTGCCAAGCTCAAAAAAAGAAGGATATTAAAAAAGCAGGTATTAAAACCATTACAACTACTGAAACGCAAGGCACAAAATCGTTCAATGATTCAAAAGTAACTTACGATGCAGCTGGTAATATTATTGAAGAGATCAATTACGACAAAGAAGGTAATTTAAAGAGCACTAAAAAATTCAAATACAATAAAGATGGTGATCCTATTGAAGAAACGGAATATGACGAGAAGAACACTTTAAAAGAAATAAAACTGACCAAGTACAATGCACTGGGCGAAAAAACAGAAGAACAATACTTGGACAAAGACAAAAAACAGTTTAAAAAATATATTTATACCTTTAGTGCCAAAGGATTTAAAACAGAGAGAAAACATTACGATGCTAATAACGTATTGATCTCTACCAAAAAATACGCTTACGGTTATAAATAAAATGTCGCAGATCGGAAATATATTGAATACATTCGACACCATTACTCTTGGAGAAATGGATAAGGTAAAACTTATGGACCGAATGGATTCGAAATATATGTTCACCACGCAAATGCTTCCCGAAATACTTGATAATTGTAGAGCGCACTATTTTGTTACTGATATAAGTGGCAATAAATATTCGAGCTACGAAACACTTTACTATGACACTAACGATTACAAATTATACACCCAGCATCATGCCG
>CAYYUS010000447.1:0-3161 GCA_964474925.1 uncultured Akkermansia sp.
TAAGTAGGACTTGAATCAGTAGATAACTCATTAACGAACACGTGGTATTTTTTTTGACCACCAAAAAAATTAGCTACCGCTAAATTTTGAGTAAACACTACTCTTGCAGAAACACCATTTGAAAACGAGTTAAGATCGGTGTAACAAGATGTTAGTGTATTATTTGTAATGCTTGCTAAAGATCCAACACCGGTAAAGAATTCGACCCTGTTTGCATTTATATTATTGGTGTAGGTATTATTACTTGCATTTAAAGTTCCTGATCCTGTTGCTAATATACCATTACTGCAATCAAAAAATTTGCATCTACGATTGGGAAGTATAGTTGAATTTACAGTTGTTCTTCCTCCGTTGTGATAAACCCCTGCGTAACCAGTAGTACCAAAGATGTTTTGAAACACGCCATTAATAATATTAACCCGGGAGTTAACGACTTCGACACCGTGTTTAACAACATCGAAATAATTAGTCTTTAACGAATTTTGACTCAGCGCCGCGTCGCCCACTGTAATATTAAGTGAGTTAAGGACGTTCGCCAAGGTAATACCGCTATTTGAAGTAATGTTAGAAGGGACAGGTATAAGCGTAGAGCCTTTAATATTGCTTACAGGATATGAACCTAAGTTTGGTGCTACCGAAAGTACATAAGTATTGGTTTGAGAACCGAAATTTGCGTAAACGGAATTTGGTAAAGCCCTACTTGTAAATATATTACCAGCACTGTAGAATATTGGTGAAACTGAAACACTAAAAGTTGTGGTTTGAGCATATACAGAGTTAAAATTAAGATTGAAGATATTGTTTTCAAGATACATTCCCGGATAATTAGCAACAAAAGGAAAAACTGCATTATGTGCATCTTCAATGATGCTGCTTGTTATTATAAGATGATTACGTGACCGAATACCAGTCCACATTTTATTACAGGCATGTAGATAACTTCTTTCAATTTTAAGAGTGCCATATTGGTTTATAACAGCACCTTCATTCATGTACATATTAGCATTTGTGATATTTACATTATTAGCATATATACTAAAGAATCCGTCAATTGTGTAATTACCTCCTAAATTAAAATTTGGCCCACTAGCGCTTAAAGTAAGATTAGCGTATGAGCCTCCTGTTGTAACAACAGAACTCCAACTGGGAACGTTAGGTGTATTGTATGGAAGCAGTATAATGTTTTTTAAATAAATTGAACCCAAATTAGGATTTTTACAACAGTTAAGATCGAACAATGCAACGGTGTTTGAGGAAGTACAACCAGTTCCATTGCCAGCAATAACTGTGTAAGTTTGATTGCCGGTAATAGTTGCTGTAATCTGACTTCCCCATATACCACCAGGGTACCATGTATACCCTGTTGCTCCAAGCGAGGTTGCTGTAAGTGTCGTTGTTTGTCCTGAACAAATTGAAGAGGGGTTTGCAGTTATATCAGGTATTGCTGGGGTCGGATTAACAACAAATGTTTCAGTATTTGTGCAAAAACAACCTGGAAGATATTCTGAACCTGCTTGGTTTAGTTTCCAAAATTCCGCTTTTGCTGTATAAACACCCGCAGCTAGCCCCGGATTAATGCATCCATTAATAGGCGTTGGGGCATTGTATATTATTACCTGACTATTAAATTGTGGTTGACTGGGATTATTTAAAAAACAAAATGGCTTACCTGAGCATATTGGAGTTGGACTAAAAGAGAAACTACAATCGGGTGTGCCGAGATAATTAATAACTAATTGTGTACAAGAACACAATTCAGGTGAAGTTGGAGTTAAAGTAGGATTTGTAAGAGTTGGTGGTGGGCTACAATTAACATCATCTGCGCCTGCAATTGTATAGCTTCCAGCCGCAGTAAAGGTTAATAAAGTTGTAAAATTTGAAACTGCAATTGAATAAACAAGCGCAGGTGAAGGAGGAAAAACATAAATAGTATAATTTGGTAAAACACCTGTGCCAAGAGCGCCTGCGCCATTAGAATAACCAACGAAAAGACCCTTACAAGTGTTGGCTTCGCATTTGTTTAAGTTTAGATAATTAGGAAAAGTAGGGCCTGGAGGATTACCATTGGAATTATCAACAAAACAAGCAGCTTCAAAACCACCAAAGCTACTGTAATTATTATTAAAACTAATAAGTGTTGGCGTATTTACCCCCCAATTCCAACCACACGCTTGAGGGACAAAACTAACACTAAATAATGCATTATCGGTGCATGCACCGGATGTACATTGGTTACTATTGAAAGATTTTTCAGTTAAAAGAAAGTATGTATTACCTGAAATAAGACTTAAACTATTCAAATTTAAAGGCGAAGGGTCGTTAATTGAAATGCTATCACTTGCAATAAGAGTAAGTGACGAACAATTACCAGAATATAGTTTTGCCTTCGTGATTTGACCAAATGTATTGCCGTTTGTAATATTTGCAATTGTAATAGCTGAAGAGGGGTTATTTGCTACAAATGTCATCCAACCCGCACTTGACTGTTGATCGATATTACTAATAGAACCAGTTGCCGCAATTGTAGTTGCTAGATTACAACTTGATCCTGTGAGAATTTGAGAGAAGCTGATTGAACTTACAAAAAGGGCAATCAAAAGAACTAGATGTTTATTTTTATTCATATTGCTAGTTTTAGGTGAATATCAAATATAATTAAAAAAATGAGCTAATCAAATTTATTATATTGTTAATGGGTAAAAATACATGGACTTCTGTAGTTAAATTAACTACAAGTTAAACATTTAATAAAATGCCCAATTGCCGATAGGCCGAGCATTATGGCGCGAAGCGCACGCGCATAAATGTGGCGGTTTTCCGCCACGCCATTTTTTGTGCGAGGGCGCAAAGCTTATTTGGGTTTTGTAGCTGAGGAACGAAGCGAAAAAACACAAGTGTGCTTTGCTAGGGATAGCCAAAATGGCCTTCGGCCAAAAAGGAGCTTGTGCGATAGCTGTTACTATTGCACCAGAGTGCAGCGCGCAAAGGAAAGAAAAAACTAAAACAGGGTTTCCATGGAATAGTCCTAATAAAGTCTGAGAAGTTAAATTACACTGCTGCCTCTGTCTACCGAAAATTGTCTAACGGAATGCGGGTGCATTGCTACTAACGTTTGGCCGCCTTGCCCCAGTGCGGCTTTTGGAACATTAATGTTTCTTAAC
>CAYYUS010000448.1:0-3160 GCA_964474925.1 uncultured Akkermansia sp.
TTAATGATACAAAGTTATTCATTAACTGTCAGATTAAGTCTTGACTATTACATTTAATGAAAATGAAAACGCTGTTGTGATTTGTTTGTTAACTGCACCCCGCTGTATTCAACAACTTAAACCATACTATCTTTTGCAAATGGCTAATCTTTAGCTCTAATGCTTTACCAGAACTGTTCTATATTTGCTCGCTTTTACTTCGGCTATTAGCCCATTTTTTGCTTCCTCCAGAACTCTCCTTTCTGTATTGCATTTTTCACTTTCTACCATTCTTTGCGATGAAAAAAATCCTGCTATTCTGCACTGCCTTCTCGTTTAGCCTCGCACTCAGCGCACAAACAGTGGCCTTAGACTTCGAAAAAACCGATTGCGCCGGAACGAACCATCACTTGTTCGCCGAACTTGACTCAGGTTATGTATGCATTATCGAGTTCGTGATGATGAATTGTCAAGCCTGTGTCACTGCGGGCAATGCGCTGAAAACCATTTGTGCTCAATTCGATACTTCGAATCCCGGCAAAGTGCGCTATTACAGCATGGGCTTCCATAACAGTATTTCCTGTACGCAGATGAATGCCTGGAAGACTACTAACAACTTTAATCACGCGGTGTTTGCAGGCGATGCGGCACAAGTAAATTACTACGGCGGTATGGGTATGCCAACTATTGTCATTCTCGGCGGCCTTACCGAACACAAAATCTATTACCACAACCAAGGTTACAATTCCTCGCAGAACACGCCGATTATAAATGCTATAAATTTGGCTATCAGCGAAAGCGGTTCAAGCGGCACGAACGACTTGCTGGACAAATCGCATTTCAACGCTTTCCCTAATCCCTTCGTCAACTTGCTCACAATAGAGCTGAAAGACGTTCAGACAACACATATCACACTGACGAACATTGCCGGCAAGGAAGTTCTTCGGAAGAATGTTCGCTTCGAATCTGGCGATGTGGATGAACAACTGGTTACAGAAGGCCTGCAACCCGGATTTTATCTGGTTTCATTGTACAATGGCGACCGGCACATCGGCTTCCAAAAATTGGTGAAACAATAGAGGTTGACTCTTGCCAGACGAGCTCACAATCTCCCCGGATTGACAGAGAAGCGCTGTAGCGTCAGGCTTCTTTGCAGCAGTATTATGAAACATTTTTTTACTCTTCTGTTTGCCTGTGTGGTTGGTTCAGCAACATGGGCACAGTGTTGCTCACCCGGCAATCCTGTTGGCGGCACCACGAATGTGGGCACTTTGGATGCCCGCGCTTGGCGTATACTTGCTTTTTTGCGTCACAGTTATTCTGACACTTATTATGAAGGAAGCGGAAAAGCCGAGTTCCAGGGTACAACGGCTGGTTACTATTATTTTGGCTCATTGCTGGCCTATGGTTTAACACCTCGTCTCACTGCCGAAACCGAGCTCGGGCTGTTTTTTGACAAGCGAAAAACAAATGAAGGCCAAACACCAGAACAGACAAGCGGATTGTCCAACGGCGTTTTTTCCCTCAAATATGGGGTCTGGAAAAATGCGCTTCAGGATTGGGAACTTAGCATCGGAACCGGCTTGCGCTTTCCATTTTCAAAAAAAATGGTATTAGATGAATACGACTACCCATTAAGTATGGATGTGCAGCCTTCGACGGGAGCGTTTGGTTTTATCGGACAAGTGTTTTTGTACAAAGGCTTTTTGCCGCAAGGCTGGCGTTTTTTCCTGCTCAACCGCTTTGAAAAAAACGCTGCAAACAATATCGGTTACCGTTTCGGCGATGCTAATACGTCTGCCTTTTTCGCAAGCAGCAGAATTAACCTGCACTGGACAGCCATCCTTCAATTGCGAAACGAATGGCGTGAAATTGACACCTGGGAAGGCGTGAAACTCAACAGTACCGGCGGCGATGTCGTGACACTCTCTCCTCAACTCAACTACACCTTCGCCCAAAGATGGAATGTCTCCCTGTTGGCAGATGTGCCCATATATCGAAAGTACAATCTGGCACAGTTGGGAGCTAAATATGCATTTGCTTTGAATGTCGTGCGCGATTTCAAACCTCATCGCAAAGTTGAGGCACATTAAAAACGTGCGGAGAAATAATCGGTTTGAATAATTTGAGCCGTCCTGCTTCCCAATGAAAGCTGGCTCATTTATCGCAATTTCTATTGATTATTTTTTTTGGCAGCACAGGGTACAATTGCAAGCAACTTCGCCGATTGCCACAATAAGAATAAAAGTGCATTTTACATCAATAATTAATAGCGATACCTACTCCAAAGCCCATGTCGCTGTCATAATGAGTAGATAAGGAGAAATATTGCGTTAATACATAGCGAAGCCCTGCCATATATTCTTTGTCCGTATTTGCCATTAGACTAAATCTGAGCCGCTTTCCAACAGGAACATCCTCTCTTCCTAGCTGAAAACGGAACTTGCCCTCACTATCAACTCGCGCATCGGCGACCAGCAACATCGGCAATGTGTACGCGATGCCCACAACGGCGGCCTTGCGGTGGTTCTTGTTGCTTGTTTGGCCGAACATGGTCTTTGCCTCGTTGCCGAAAATGTTGCGCGGGCTGCCTTCCAAATCAAAAAATCCGTCCTGCAATTTGCCTTCCTTTTTATAGT
Source organism: uncultured Akkermansia sp. (assembly GCA_964474925.1). Classification (GTDB taxonomy): domain Bacteria; phylum Bacteroidota; class Bacteroidia; order B-17B0; family Aurantibacillaceae; genus Aurantibacillus. The sequence goes on from CAYYUS010000448.1 coordinate 2,619, forward strand.
GGTAGTCAAAACCGGCATACGGATAAAGCCACTGCATCTTGCCTAAAAACCGCCCAACGGTGGTCTCGCTTTCGTAGCCATGGTAGCCGTGGTAGCCGAGATGCCAGAGCGTGCCAAGTTTCCAGCGCGTGTTCATCAGACCAGCCTCGCCGTCAGAGCCGTTGCTTTCAAGGCCGACCCGTGCCATCGAGTGAAACCGTCGGTCGTCGGCAAACAACTTGCGCTGAGCCAGTTTTGGGTTCGAGATCAAGGGGTTGGCCGCCTGGTTTTCGTAGCTGAAAACCCGCCCCATGCCGCTCATCATGTGATATAAAATATGGCAATGGAAAAACCAATCGCCCTCGACGTTGGCGTTGAATTCGAGGGTGTCAGTTTCCATCGGCATAATGTCCACGATATTTTTGAGCGGCGCGTAGTCGCCCTGTCCATTTAGCAAGCGGAAATCGTGGCCGTGCAGGTGCATCGGGTGGCGCATCATTGAACCATTATGAAGGATGATACGGACGTTCTGCCCCTTTTTTATCAAAATCTTGTCCGTCTCC
>CAYYUS010000449.1:0-1703 GCA_964474925.1 uncultured Akkermansia sp.
ACGTGTGATACCTTGTAAGATAGGATTTGCTGTTGCAGGAACCGCATCGCGGGCCTCAACAATTTTCATAACTTTACGTCTCAACACTGAGTTCTCATCACGTAACTTACGCGCAGTCATCAGTTGTCCGCGTTTCAATTCAGTGCTATCACCCGGCTCTAAAACAACTTTTTTACCAAATACATTATCGTTCTCTGTCATGAAATCGATCTTGTTTGCTAATTGTTGTTCTAAGAACATAGTATCACCCGGATCAACGATCTCAACTTTACGCATCATTTGACGCACAATAGTTTCGAAGTGTTTGTCATTTAATTTCTGACCTTGTAAACGGTATACCTCTTGAATTTCATTCACTAAGTATTCCTGTACTGAAGTAGGACCTTTGATAGATAAAATATCGCCAGGACTAACTGCACCGTCTGATAAAGAATCACCGGCACGAACGAAATCGTTCTCTTGTACTAAAATGTGTTTACTTAAGTTCACTAAATAACGGCGTTGCTCTCCGGTTTTTGCTTCAACGATCACCTCACGGTTACCACGTTTAATTTTACCGAATGTAACAATACCATCAATTTCAGAAACAACAGCAGGATTACTTGGATTACGAGCCTCAAATAATTCAGTTACACGAGGTAAACCACCGGTGATATCACCAGTTTTTCCTGTAACACGAGGGATCTTAACCAATGTAGTTCCAGGTTCAATTTTTGCACCTTCAGCTACAATGATGTGTGCACCAACCGGAATGTTGTATGTTTTTAACGGCTCACCTTTTTTATCCACAATGCGGATCATAGGGCTCATCGTTTTATCTTTACTTTCAATGATCACTTTCTCTTTAAAGCCTGTTTGTTCGTCAGACTCTTCACGGAAAGTTACATTTTCTTTAATGTGCTCAAATTCTGCAGTACCACCAAATTCAGAAACGATGATAGCATTGTATGGATCCCAATCACAAATAAGCTCACCTTTTTTCACTTTAGATCCTGGCTTAATGTACAAGTCAGAACCGTAAGGAATATTTCCGGTAGTTAAAGTGATTCCTGTATTTGAATCAACGATGCGAACTTCAGTTGAACGACCAATAACGATATTTACTTTTTTACCGTCGTTGTTTACGCGCTCTACTGTACGCAATTCATCAATTTCAGCAATACCATCATACTTAGCTTCTAATTTAGAAGAAGCAGCAACGTTACTTGCAGTACCACCCACGTGGAATGTACGAAGCGTTAACTGTGTACCCGGCTCACCAATTGATTGTGCAGCAATAACACCTACAGCCTCACCTAACTGAACTAATCGTCCGTTAGCTAAGTTACGACCGTAACATTTTGAACACACACCATTTTTTGATTCGCAAGTTAATACCGAACGGATATCAATTGTTTCAATTGGAGATGCTTCAATTTTTGCACCGATATCTTCGTTGATCAATTCACCAACAGAAACGATCAATTCGCCTGTTGTTGGATGATACACATCATTTACAGCAACACGACCTAAAATACGATCGTATAATGATTCAACAACATCATCATTATTTTTTAAAGCTGTCATGCTTAACCCACGAAGAGTTCCGCAATCAGATTCATTAATAATAACGTCTTGTGCAACGTCAACTAACCTACGGGTTAAGTAACCAGCATCGGCAGTTTTAAGAGCCGTATCGGCCAAACCTTTACGCGCACCGTGAG
>CAYYUS010000449.1:1713-3160 GCA_964474925.1 uncultured Akkermansia sp.
CCTTCACGGAAATTAGATAATACCGGATTCTCAATGATAGATGCAGTTGTATCACCCGCTTTTTGAGGCTTAGCCATCAAACCACGCATTCCACTTAACTGTTTAATTTGTTCTTTACTACCACGAGCACCAGAGTCAAGCATCATGTACACGGCGTTGAAACCTTGACGTTCTGTGCTTAATTTATCTAATACTTTCTTTGTAACTTTTGAGTTAGCATGCGTCCAGATGTCAATGATCTGATTGTAACGCTCGTTGTTGGTAATGAAACCTAAGTTATAGTTTCCAATTACTTCATCAACTTGCTCTTGTGCATCAGCAATGATCTTAGTTTTCTCTGGAGGTGTTTGAATATCTCCTAAGTTAAATGATAAACCACCTTTGAATGCCGTTTTGAAACCGATTTCCTTAATATCATCCAAGAATTTAGCAGCAACTGCCATACCCGAACGTTTGATAACGTTACCGATGATATCACGTAGAGATTTCTTAGTAAGCAATTCATTGATGTAACCTACTTCATGAGGAACAACTGTATTGAAGATCACACGACCAACAGTAGTATCAATTACTTTAGTTACTAATTTATCACCTTCCCAAGCATTTGTTACTCTTACTTTAATAGTTGCATGCATATCAACTTGCTTTTCATTCAAAGCAATGTTAACTTCTTCTGCAGAGTAAAATATTTTTCCTTCTCCGCGTACACCATCATCTTTTAAGTTCATTTTACCTTTTGTAAGATAATATAAACCTAACACCATGTCTTGCGATGGAACCGCTACCGGTGCACCGTTAGATGGATTTAAAATGTTATGCGCAGCCAACATCAAAATTTGCGCTTCCAAAATTGCGGCATGTCCTAATGGAACGTGTACCGCCATCTGATCACCGTCAAAGTCAGCGTTGAACGCAGTACACACCAATGGGTGCAACTGGATCGCTTTTCCTTCGATCAATTTTGGTTGGAAAGCTTGAATACCTAATCTGTGGAGTGTTGGAGCACGGTTAAGTAACACGGGGTGTCCTTTTAACGCGTTCTCTAAAATATCCCAAACAATTGGTTCTTTTCTGTCTACAATTTTCTTAGCTGATTTTACTGTTTTTACAATACCACGCTCTATCATTTTACGAATGATAAATGGTTTGAATAATTCAGCAGCCATTTCTTTTGGTAAACCGCACTCGTGTAGTTTCAATTCAGGTCCTACAACAATTACCGAACGTGCCGAATAATCCACACGTTTACCAAGTAAGTTCTGACGGAAACGTCCTTGCTTACCTTTTAATGAATCAGATAATGATTTTAATGCACGGTTTGATTCAGTTTTAACAGCGTTAGATTTACGCGAGTTGTCAAACAATGAATCTACCGATTCTTGTAACATACGTTTCTCATTACGCAAGATAACGTCTGGTGCTTTAATTTCAATTAAACGCTTTAAAC
>CAYYUS010000450.1:0-3159 GCA_964474925.1 uncultured Akkermansia sp.
ATTATCCTGGCGATACGGCCAGACGAGCGGTAACGTATTACAAGGATGGCGGAAATATTGCGTACGCTAAAATGTACCATCAATTAACCGGTAAGTTAATGGCTCAAGGAAAATATATCAAAGAAGAAAAAGATAGTATTTGGATATTTTACGATGATGCAGGTGCTTTGTTAAGCAAGGATAATTATAAGCTTGGAAAAAAAGACGGAAAATGTTTGGTATATCTTCCTGATGGAACTTTAGCGGAAGAAAAGAATTTTAAGAATGGTTTGGAGGACGGTCCGTTCAAACAATTTTACGATGGCAAATTAGTAAAAGGTGAAGGGAAATATGTGAACGGGAAAATGGAAGGAAAAACAAGTTACTATTATCCAAATGGAGTAGCAGCAGCCACCGGAGTTTTTAAAAATGGACATAAAGATGGCGTTTGGATCTACAAAGACAAAGAAGGAAAACTAAAGGATAAAGAATTATTTAAGAATGGTGTTCAGGCCAATAAAAAGGAAACAGAAGAATATTTTAAAAAGAACAAAGTACCAGGAGAAACTACAACAACTCCAAAAACCGGAACAGTTACCCCAAAAGGCACTAAACCTAAGGCCAAATAACTCTCTGAGGCACAGCTGCCAACCTTTATAGCCTCGCAACCGTATGTACATATACGGAAGGCATGAAAAAGGTATTCGCGATAATCATATTCGTTATATTAATGGTGGTGATCGGTTTTTTTTAGATCAATGAGCTAGCCATGCTCCTAATTGCTTTTATCACTTATTTTTTGTAGCTTTATTTAAAACGAAAGCGCCATGAATAAAATCTACTTTCTTTTATTATTATTGATGTCATTAAACGGGGTTTCACAATCATGGAATCCGGCACCGTTTTGCGCACCACTTACAGGGTCGTGGTCGGTCCCTTGCAGTCAGCCAGCTCCATCAAATGATCCAAATAATTTTATCAATGATTTTGTGAATAGTTTCACTACTACAGGAGCTGTTACAAATATTAATAATATGAATTCAGGATGCTGTGGTTTGCCTAATAGTTATATTTTTTACTGTAATCATCCTCTAGTTGTTACGGCAGGACAAACGCTAACTTTATCAGTTCAAAGTGCAAGCGTTTGGGCTGGAGGGTTTGCCATATTTATTGATTGGAATCAAGATAATACGTTTCAATTGCCTTCTGAAAAAGTAGGATATACTCCAAGTACGGTTCCGGGAGGAGCTTGGGCCAGCATGACAATCACTGTTCCGCCTGCACAACCAAACGGAGTTTATAGAATGAGAGTTAGAGAAGTATGGTCAACGACTGGTTTTGGAATACACCCTTGTAACATGCACGGATATGGTGAAACCGAAGATTATAACATTTACATTGGCGTTTCACCACCACTTCCACCTGTTGTTTCTGCAACAGCGTCACCTAATCAAACAGTGTGTATTGGTCAGAACGCAAATTTGAGTGTGTCGTATTCGGGAACTACTTCAACCAATTTTGATTGGACGGGTCCAAATAGTTTTACAAGTTCTATTCAGAGTCCTACAGTTGTGAATACAACTACTGTGAATAATGGTTTTTATCACGTAACTCTCGGTACATCCACATGTCCTGTAATGGCATTTACTCATGTTTATGTAAATCCAGGGCCAATGATAAGTATCGCATCTACTAATTCAATAATTTGTAGTGGAGCAACTGTAGCTCTGACAGCGTTCAGTGCTAATAATTATACTTGGACACCTAGTTCGTCAACAAATACAAGTATTATTGTTTCACCTACGGCTACAACTATTTATTCCGTTACAGGAACTGCTACAAATAATATATGTCCCGGATACAAGACATATACGCTTACTGTTAATCAAGGGCCAATGGTCAACATTATAACATCCAATTCAGTGATCTGCACAGGTGGTTCCGCTACGCTGTCGGTAAATGGAGCAAATAGTTACACGTGGGCGCCTGGTTCTTCTACAAATACAAGTATTATTGTTTCTCCCACGGCCACCACAATTTATACGGTTACAGGTACGGCAACAAACAATGCTTGTTCAACGAAGAATACGGTTACTCTCACCGTAAATTCGTGTGTTGGAATAAATGAATGGAATTTATATAACGGCGTTGGATTTATTTATCCAAGCCCTTTTAAAGACGAGTTGGTAATAAAGACAAAAGAACCTATTCATATTAAAATGATCAACTCTTTAGGAGTACTAGTTCTTGAAAAATATATATTGAGCGAGGAAACTTTAGATGTAAGCGCGCTTCCAAGTGGAGTTTATTTTATCAGAGTAGGGGACGGTAAACTAAAAAACCCTATAAAACTGATCAAAGACTAATTGAAAACGAGGGTTCACTAAGTAATCGCCCCTTTAACAATTCCCCTTTCTTGTATTTCTTACTTTGTTTTATATCTTTACTTTGATGATGATGAAAGTAAGAGATCAATTCGTTTTAGCCCTTGTGTTTTTATTTGTAATAAACACTAGTCTAATAGCTCAACCCGGTAATCTTCCAGCGCCATATTGTATGCCTTTGTATGGTCAAAGTCCGTGCAACCAACCAGGCCCGTCAAACATGCCGGGGAATTTTCTTAATGATTTTATTCATAGCGTACTAACTTTTAGCGGTAACGTGGATATCAATAATCCTAATACAGGTTGTAATGCTCAAATTTTTCCAAGTATTGGCATTAAAAATTATATTTATCATAAATGCCAGCATAATCTTTCGGTTAGTGCCGGCCAAGTTGTATCATTTAGCATCCAGATCGGAAATATTAATCCCCAAGGTGTTGCCGCGTTCATTGATTGGAACAACGACAATATATTTTCTGCAGCTCCTGAGAAAATTGGCTGGTCAACAGGAACAGTGCCTGCAGGTGGTTGGTTAACGTTTACAACAACTATTCCACCTGCTCAACCTAATGGCACTTATCGTTTGCGCGTAAGGTGCGTTTTTGGGATCAGCGGCGCCACTATCGACCCATGTAATAATTATTCATGCGGAGAAGTGGAAGATTACGATGTGTATGTAGGTACAACATCGCCTGTGATTAGTAACGTTGTTGCAAGCAGCAATTCCACATTATGTTCAGGAAATACATTAAGTTTAAATTTGACATACACTTCCCAATGTTCGCCTTCGTATACT
>CAYYUS010000451.1:0-3156 GCA_964474925.1 uncultured Akkermansia sp.
CACATTCGCCAAATGATTCATGAAACTGGTATCGGAGTATTGCCACAATTGAGCTATTTCATTCTCATAACCTAGCTCCAAATTGAAATTGTTTTTTGCCGATCTAAAAGTAAGGTTAAGCTCATTATTAAAAGTTCTTACACGAGTACTATCAATGGTTTTGGCAGTATCTGTGAAGAATAAAAAATAATAGTTGTCCGTTCCACTATTAAGATCTTTATACCTGTATTTTAAGCTACTGAACGAGGAGCGTAAGCCAACATAGCTTTGAAGTCTTGAACTATCTTTATTTAGTTTGAACCAATTCGCATATTGAGCTGATAATTCTCTATTATCTCTTGAAGCACCGCTTAACTTTACAGGAATAAGATCTTTACTTACTAAAAGATCTTGCTGTCTTATGGTGTCGTTAATAATACCGCCATTTTCCTGAAAGCGATTATTGTTCACTAAAACAAACGACGTAAATCCAAAACGTTTATTCTTTGTGGTGTAGTTTGCGGAAGTATAAAAATTATTAGTAAAACTTTGCTGCTTGGAATAGAATCCTAGTGATGTATAACGATTCAAACGCAGAGTGACGTTTAGTTTTTGTTTAAATGTATTTGAGAATAATAATCTAAATAATTGCAATTGCTTAGAGCCTGCTATCCCAGTTAGTTCTGCAAACGGCCCCTTGGTTCTAAAATACTCTACATCTTCTTTTTTAATGATATAATCATCAAGCGGAACGTCGAATAATTTAAATCCCAGACTCCTGCTTTTGAACTTAAGAACATATTGTGGACTAGACAAACCAATGTTTCCCATAAAATTGCGATCAATAAAGCGATTTGCTTTTTCTATGGTAGTATCAGGATAAAAGCTTTGGTATGGTTTTTTTTCTGATCGCTTTTTTATGTAATTAGGATCAACAGAATAAAAACTTTGAGCAGAAACTGATTGGAAAGAAACAAAGATTAGCAGAAGTGATCTGAATACATTTTTTAATGATTTTTTTATACGATCACCGGATGAACTCATTAACTAAACCAAAAATTAAAACTTATCGAAAAAATGTTCTTCTACATCAAACGTTGATTTTAAACCAACTTCTTTAAAATCACCTTGAAGCCATTTGGAAGCGGTTTCACGTCCTTTTTCTTTAAGAGCAACTAAGAACTCCCATGATGTATTCATCTTGCTGCTATAGCTTAATTGACTTAAAGCGTCGTATCCACTAATGGTATGAACAAAGATCTCGCGATTTATTTTATTATCGCTTTTAATGATCCCATTGCGTAATAATTCATTACGGTAATGGATCAGTTTCATTTCGTTGATCAAACTGCTATTAAAAGAGATCTCGTTCACACGATCTGCAATATCTCTAGCAGTTGTTGGAACCGAATTGATATTGATGGAATTGATCTTGATCAAAACTATATCATGCAAATTTGTATTAGTGATCAAAGGGAATATAGGAGGATTTCCCATATATCCACCATCCCAATAATATTCGCCTTTAATTTCTACTGCTTGAAATAAAAAGGGTAGGCAAGCACTTGCTAAAACCGAGTCAACCGTAATTTCTTTATTTGAGAATATCTTTGCGCGATTTGTTTTTACATTGGTAGCGCAAATAAATAATTTCTTTTTATTATAACGGTGCAATTCTTCAAAATCAATATGCTCTAATAAAATATCCTTTAAAGGATTATAATTGAACGGATTGAAATTGTAAGGCGACATTACTTGCGTAAGCGCGTTGAACCACATATATCCGGGGCTATTGTAAATATTACCGTTGCCCATTGTTTGATCGATAATTCCCGGCTTGAACAAATAACTACCACCAAGAGCAACTTTACGCCACAAGCTTTCTAATAATTCCTTGGCTTTTTGCGGCCCGCCCACATGTAAACCATAAGCACATACAACGGCATTAACCGCGCCTGCGCTTGTTCCGCACATAGCATCCGCCACAAGGGTCTCTTCTTCCAACAGCCTATCTAAAACACCCCAGGTAAAAGCGCCATGAGCTCCGCCACCTTGAAGTGCTACACCTACGTGTTTAATTTTTGGTTCCATGTTCTAAATTTAGCGATTTTTTGATGGTTTCCTATGGATTGTTCGTTTAATGATGTTAATTTAATTCCCTTAAACCAACAGTTGCTTCGGTAAAGTTAGGCTCAATAGCTAAGCATTTTTTATAATCCTGAGAAGCATTCAATTTATTACCCATTTTAGCATAAGCGTATCCTCGAGCAAAATAAGCTGCCGCCCATTGTTCATCTTGTTCTATGGCCTTAGTTAAATATTCAATAGCCTTAGGATAATCACTTTTTACATCCAAATAAATAGCACCAATATTATAATTAGCCTGCATATAGTTTTTGTCTTTATTTAACAGCGCTATGTATTCCGTAATTGCCTCGTCAAATTTTCCAAGATCTTGCAGTAATTTTGCTTTGGCATATTGCGCGTTCACATACCCCGGATCAATTCTTAAAGCATTGGCATAATAATCAAATGCAATGGGGTTCTTTCGGGCAGCAAAAATAATTCCAAGGTCGTAGTAAGCATCGGTCAAACGATTGTCTTGTTCTACTGCTGTTTCTAAACTTGAAATAGCTTTGCTTGTATCACCACTTTCACGATAAATACTTCCTTTAAGGTAATACGCCTTTGCAATATTCTCATTTATTTTTAGCGCCTTATTTATATTCTCAATAGCTTCTTTGTATTGCTTTACAATAAAATACAATTCAGCTAATTTCATTAAAGCCTCTGTGCTCTCTGGAAATTTTACAACGGTGCGTTCCAATACTTCCTTTGTTTGACGAGTTTTGTTCTCGGCAAAATAAACATCACCTAATGTAATATAATACGACGCAACTGTACTGTCTATACGAATGGCGCGTTTTGCATCACCTGCTGCTACTTCAAATTGTTTGTACTGTATGTAAAGTTGACAGCGTTTAATGTATAGATCGGCGTTTGAAGGATCTTCGAGCAGTTGCGCGTTAATAGCTTTTAGTTCAGGAGAATTTAATTTAATACTTAAGCTATCAGCCTTTTCTTGTTCTTCTTTTGTAACAACAGAAGGTTTACACGAAACAAAAATACTTGCAAGAGAACTTAAAAGAAATATGACTAAAAATGATCTCATATGAT
>CAYYUS010000452.1:0-3155 GCA_964474925.1 uncultured Akkermansia sp.
GATGTCATCAAACCTGTGTCATTTCCTTCTTTAAATGATCTTGCAAAACTTTGTAAAGAGCATAAGGCAGATTGGAAGTTGACATTGAGCGGACATACCGATAACCAGGGTGATGCTGATAAGAATATGACCTTGTCGGAGAAGCGTAGTAAGGCGGTTAAAGCATATCTAGTTAAGAAAGGTGTTCCTGCAGAGAATGTGAATGTTGAATGGTTTGGTCAAACTGTACCTATTGGAGATAATGCTACCCCAGAGGGTAGACAGAAAAACCGTAGGGTAGAGATGAAGGTGATCTTCAAAGAAAAGTAAACACCTAAATAATTAAGAGGCCTGTTACGATACGTCGTAACGGGCCTTTTTCATTTAGCCCCCTTAGATAATAGCCTGTTTTGGAGGTAGATGAATTATAAACAATTTCCATTTTTTTCGCTTAAATAAGTTCCCAAAATTCAATTTTGTTGTTATATTTAAGGAGTTGATTATGGGCCAAATGCGTATGAGATCTATACTTGTGGTGATGCTTTTATTTGTCATCAGTTTAGGTCATTCTCAAACAAAAAATTTATCAAAGTTAGGCGAAGAGGATGCCAATGAGCATTTTCAACACAAGAACTATTTGATGGCCATCCCTATTTATCGTAAGGAATTAAAAAAATATCCCGACAATGATCAAATGCGCTACAAGTTGGCTAAATGTTTATTGTATACAAGGATCAACAGACAGGAAGCTGTTCAGCATTTAGAAAAATTAGTGAACAAGAATGATAAGTATGATGAAGCCTGGAAGGAATTGGGAAAAGCATATCATTTAACTAATCAACTCGAAAAGGCCGAAAATGCTTACAAAAAATACGTCGAGTTAAAGCCAAAGAAAGAAGAAGAGATCAAATATTTCTTGAAACAAATTGCAAACGCTCGTGTTTACATGAACAATCCTGTAAATGTTACATTTCAAAATATGGGTCCTGAGATAAATAGCGATGAACCCGATTATTATCCATTTGTAAATAATACCGAAACTTTTTTAGGATTCACTTCTCGTAGAAAAGAGAATTTTGGTGGTAAAAAAGTAGAGATGGATGGATACAGGAGTAGTGATGTGTATTTTTCAAAGATAGAGAACGGAAATGGCAAATGGATAAAGCCTGTGAATGCAGGAAAGTTAATTAATACCGGTTTTGACGAGCAAATAGTTGGTTTAAATAAAGATGCTTCTGAATTAGTTATTTATATAGATCACGTAGATAAATACGGAGATCTGTACACTACAACTTCAAAACCTGATAGTAAATCGGGCGCAACAGCAGGGCCGAATTTTCCTTATCAGAAAATAAAATTGATCGATCCTATCATCAACGAAAAAATTGAAACATCCGGATCATTTAGCGAAGACGGAAGCGTTTTCTTTTTTACACGTCGTGATAAATTTCAAGAAGGAAATAATGATCTATTCATGGTAAGAAGGCTTCCTAGCGGAAAGTGGGCGCCTGCACAAAAATTACCGCCAACTATTAATACAGAGTACAACGAAGATTTTCCTTTTCTATCTGAAGATTGCCAAACCTTGTATTTTGCAAGCGAAGGCCACAACAGCATGGGTGGATACGACCTTTTTAGAACCGTTTGGAACCCGGAGGACAATTCTTTCTCAAAACCTGAGAATTTAGGTTACCCAATTAATTCAACCGATGATGATCGCAGTATTTGCGTAACACCTGATAACAGGGTAGGGTATGTCAGTGCGTTCAGGCCCGGTGGATTTGGTGATCTAGATATTTATCGCATTAAGTTCAACGAAACTGATCAGATCATACGCATCTTAATTGGGCAACTATGGTTGGGCGATACTATTCCTGAACATCAACCGAAAGAAATTATTTCTTCCATCATCGCCACAAACAAAACAACCAATCAGGAATTTACCTTTGTTCCTCATCATAAAACCGGACGCTTTGTAATGAGTTTACCGGCGGGTAAGTACAGCATCCTTGTTAACGCTAATGGTTACAAAGATCTTAAAGAAGAAATGGAGATCTCGGATTTTGGCCACATTGAGATCGAGAAGGAAAAGAATTATTTACTGAATAAGAAGTAACGATAATTTTTTCCCATCCCCCTCGTGAGGGGGTGCCGCTTTAGCGGCGAGGGAGGAAAATAAAAAACCATCACAGATCTTGTGATGGTTTTTTTGTGAATTTATTTTGCTTAGCATTCCTCCCCCGTCTTCTGCTTACGCAGAATCCACCCCCTCGTTGAGGGGGATTTATTTCCCATCCCCCTCTTGAAGGGGTGCCGCTTTAGCGGCGGGGGAGGAAAACAAAAAACCCATCATTTCTGATGGGTTTTTTTATTGAATGTGTATTGCTATTTATTACTCAGCTACTACTTCAAAGTTGATGGTTGCAGCAACTTCTTTGTATAAACGAACTTTAGCAGTGTAGTTTCCTAATTGTTTGATACCATCACCTGCGATCTCGATATTCTTACGCTCAATAGTGTAACCTGCTTTTGTTAAAGCATCAGCTAACTGAATGTTTGTAACCGAACCAAAGATCTTTCCGTTCTCACCCGCTTTAGCGCCAACTTTGATGCTAACACCGGCAAGTTTTTCTGCATTTGCAGCTGCTTCTTTACGAAGTTTCTCTTCTTTAAAAGAACGTTGCTTCATAGTTTCAGCGTGCTGTTTTTTAGCACTCTCTGTAGCTAAGCTAGCAAGGCCTTGTGGTATAAGGAAGTTACGACCGTAACCATTTTTTACAGCTACAAGATCATGCTTGTAACCTAAACCTTTAATATCTTGTTTTAATATGATTTCCATTGTGTCCTCCTTTTATTTTAATAGATCCGCTACGTAAGGCATCAACGATAAATGACGAGCACGCTTTACAGCTTGTGCAACTTTACGTTGGTATTTTAAAGAAGTACCGGTTAAACGGCGTGGTAATAACTTACCTTGCTCGTTAACAAACTTCAATAAAAAGTCAGGGTCTTTATAGTCAATGTATTTGATACCGCTCTTTTTGAAACGGCAGTATTTTTTCTTCTTCGCCTCAACTGATGGAGGGTTTAGATATCTTATTTCTTTTGATGTTGCCATGATTTAATGTTTTTAGGGTTAATTACGCGCTGGCGTTCTCTTTCTTTTTTGTTTTTCC
>CAYYUS010000453.1:0-472 GCA_964474925.1 uncultured Akkermansia sp.
TGTAACTGGGTTTAATACCACTGAAATTTGATTTGTCTTTTAGCAATATACTATCAATGTACGGCACGAATTTGAAGAATAATTTATTGAACTTATAGGTGCCAGCTGATTCTATAACGCTTGGTTGGTCTATTGAAATTGTAGCTGAACCAAGTATTGAATTATGAGGTAAAGTATTGTAATCTTTTAGAAGCGTTTCTAAATAAGTTGATTCTATTTCGCCATCGTCATTCATAATTAGAACATATTCAAAACCTAGTTCAATAGCTTTTTTAAATCCTTCATTCATACATTTTGTCCACCACCAATTGCCATTTCCATTTATTTTTATGACGGAATTAAAATCAGCTGTAAGCATTTCAGAAGTGTTGTCAATTGACCCATCATTAATTACAATTACTCCAACGTCCACCGAGTTAGGAATAACAATCCTATTAATAGAATCTGGTATATTTTGTACTTGTAAACTTGT
>CAYYUS010000453.1:482-3151 GCA_964474925.1 uncultured Akkermansia sp.
TACTTTCCGAAATTCTAGTTTTAATGATTATTTTGGTTAAGTAATTTTTTGAGTAATTCAGCTCTATTGTGCGTAGCTATAATAAAAGCTATTTTCAATTAGTTTATAGATTTGATGAATTTAGCAGGATTACCCGCCCATATCTGATTATCTGGAATGTCTGTTGTAACGACACTTGCAGCGCCAACAATTGAATTTTCACCAATTGTTACACCTTTTAATATTGTTGAATGACCACCAATGAAGACATTTTTCTTAATTGTTACTTTGTCTTTTTTCACATTAGTTAAGTCTTCTGGTATAGTTATCCTTCTTTTATAATCTAGATCATGAAAATTGCTATCGTAAATGACAGTATTGCCACCAATTTTTACATTATCTCCAATCTCAATTTCTTTATAACATATTATTGCAGTAGAACTAATTCCAACATTATTACCAATTTTAATTTTTGCATTAGCGCCTACAATTAAATAAGACCTTTGTTGCCTTCCAATTTGATTATAGTAATTTCCACTGTTTATCGAAAAATGTTCTCCAATAATTACACTTCCATTTTTTCTTGAAATGTAAATAACTGGTACACCATAAATGACTATTTTCCCCCCATACTGCACTCTTTCCATTTTTAAAAGAAACAAAGTGTAATATCTCGAATAAAATTTATGAAGCTTATAGAAGATTCCAATTTGTATGTTGTACAATAGCCTAAGAAGTCGCATTGTTATTAATCTCTGGTTTTAAATTTTTAGCTTTAGATATTATATAATGATCAAAATATATTTTATCGAATATAAAGGCAAATATTAAACCATAATAAAACATTGAATATTTAACTAATGTTGCATTAGCCCAAATAAAAACAAAAAATGCAAAAAAAGACCCGTAGTATTTCGATAAGCGGGCTCTAATGTATAATTTTCGAAGTAATAAAAACCAAGAGCCAAAGAGCAATAGACTACCAAAGACACCATATGAAACTAAATGAGCAAGATACCCAACATGAATTTGGGAGCTTCCAGCTTCATTGGATGCAATTCTAATTTCTCGAGTCATGTGAACTCCAGTTCCAAAAAGTGGATTTTCCGGAAAGAAGCGTTGAAAGTTTAACCAAGCATGATATCGTGAAGTTTCTTTTAATGACCCTTCTGATAAAAGTCTGTTGTCATACCATTGATTTAAGTCATATCCAATGTAGGACAAGAGAAAAAACAAAACTAAAGTTATGAAGACAGCACTTAATAAGTATTTTAGAAGATTTTTAAAGCTTATTTTGTTTACAATTATTACTTGAATTAGGATTAACAAATAACCCACCATAATATATCTCGTATTGGAAAGGAAAGCAGTTATTCCACCAAGTATAAGGAATAGTGTGTAATATTTATTGTTAGTGAAATATAGAAAACCTGTTAAAATTGAAACAAGGGGTAAGAATGATAAGCCCACTTCGTTAGTATCTACATATCCAAAAATTGAACTTCTCCTATCTTTGTATTTATCTCCCATTAACGTATCACCAATTTCACCTTGGGCCCAAAGTGGATTTGCATCAAGAAAGCTGAAATTAAAAACCTGAATAAGTGATGTTATTGCAGCAAAAATAACAGTGACTTTAATAATTAGAATTGAGTTGTTGATGAAGTCTTTTGAATAAGTTGTGTTTTGTGATATTATAAGAATGAAAAGAACCGATAAGTTTCTTGCATTGGTGGCGTTGAATATTCCTTTCTCTTCGTAATATCCGTTATAAAAGGACCATACGATAATGTAAATTATGTAAAAAATAAAAAGAACAAGTATAGAATCTAGTTTTATGGTACTATTTTTTTTTAAAATAAAAAACACACCATATATGCATGTTAAAAATTCAAAGTAGTATAAACTACTATGTAAACCTAAATTTCCAAATGTAATATAGGATAATAAGGGAGAAAAGAGCATTATTAGGAAATAGTATTGAGTTATTTTATTAATATTCATTCTAAAAATCTTCTTACCTTATTTTTAATTAAATGAAAAGGTAATATTGAAAAATAATAAATGTCATATAAGTAAATCTGTAATAACACTTCAAGCGGTGAGTCTGCATATTCTTTCCATTTTAGGTTCCTGCCGGGCTGTGTTTTGTAGTGATTTAAGTACAAAGCTTCCCTTTCTGGGTCTACTTTTATGTAATTGGTTGTTTTTTTTATCACGTACTCTTTATTTACATACCCTATGTGTTTAATCCTAAATGGGAGGAATTTGACAAATCCTTTTATGCCTTTAATATCGCCATTGTGAATTTTTAAATTTTGAAAATACCCCGTTGATTGCTCTTTCCACATTGTTCTTGAATAACCAAAGCAATGCATGTAATTTTGTGTATATAATAAAAAATGCTTCTCATCGCTTAAAAAATCGTAACGTCTGAACTTATATTTAGAATAGATTTTTGTCCCCATCATCTCATCTAAAATCTTTCTTGTTAATCTTTTTTCAAAAATCTCGTCCACGTCTAGCCAAATGCACCAATCTGGTTTTCTTTTTCGAGCCATCTCATAAACTAAAATTTTATCTCTTCCTTCATCAAAACCAATGGTTTGGGTGATATCAACAACTAATTTATGTTTTGAAAGTATTTCATACGTGCCATCTTTAGATCCATTATCCACCACCACAATTTC
>CAYYUS010000454.1:0-3149 GCA_964474925.1 uncultured Akkermansia sp.
AATTCTTCCAGATCAGTAACGCACAATTGCGACGCTGCATCACATAATGCTTTTTCGGGTTCAGGATGAGTTTCAATAAAAACGCCATCCACTCCGCTTGCTACACCTGCTCTTGACAATACCGGTAAAAATTCGCGCGCTCCACCTTTTGCATCACTACTAGGAATTCCGTATTTACGAACGCAATGCGTAATATCGTGCACAACAGGATAACCCAATAAATTCATATGATAAAACGCACGCGGATCAACCACAAGGTCGTTGTATCCAAACGTGTAACCACGCTCGGTTAAAATAAGTTGATCGTTACCGCTATCAATACATTTTTGTAAAGGATGTTTCATATTATCGGGCGCTAAAAACTGACCGTGTTTAATATTTACAACCTTACCTGTTTTTGCCGCTGCAACTAATAACGAACTTTGCATGCATAAGTACGCAGGGATTTGTAATACATCGCACACTTCTGCCGCCGGAGCCGCTTGATCATGCGAATGAATATCGGTTAATACCGGAAAACCAAATTGTTCTTTTACTTTAGCCAAAATTTTAACGCCTTTTGCTAAACCCGGACCATCATAGTATTTTAAACTACTGCGATTATCTTTTGTGAAAGATGATTTATAAATGATCTTTATTTTTAAGCGTTCGCTTACTTCTTTTAATTTTTCGGCGGTCTTCATCATTATCATTTCATCCTCAATAACACAAGGACCGGAAATTAAGAACAGATCTTTTGCTCCGCAATCGATGTTCCCTACTTTTATAATTTTCTTACTCATAGTTTACTATAAGCACAAAGATAGGAATGATTTTAGAATATTGCCTTATGCCACAAAACCCTTGATAAGCAAGGGTTTTGAGACAACAAGAACTAAATTATAAGAAATTCGATGAGTTTAAAAATTCATCTGTGCCTGCAAACGTAATAAAGAACCGAACTGGTAGTTATTCTCTTTTGCTCTATCAGATGTAGTACGATCTGAATACATCCATTCGGCAACGAGTTCAAAATTCTTCCAAGGTTGCCATTCAACGCCAACTTCAATATCCTTTGTGTTATACGAACGAGCGTCTAATTCGTGTTTCTTTCCACCTTGATACGTTACTGCGCGAACAAAAGGAATAACAATGTGTTTCTTTATTTTGATCATATAACATAAAGTTACATAACCACCTTTAAGATCTTTGTTCAGCACTGAATCTTTGGCGGCATCATATTCGGGTCCTGTTCCAATATTATACTCAGCCTGAATTCCGAACGGTTTTGGATAAAGTACAAAACTAGCTGCGTATCTATTATCGGTATAATCTTTTGAAAGTGTAGTTTTAACAGCTGAACGTGTACCGCTTGCAGCAGAGAGTTGATCGCTGGTTGTTGTATAAAAACCACCATGTGCCTGAACACCGGGTTCGATGATCTGATTACCTATTTGAAACGGATAAGTTAAGCGCGCTACCCAATGTTGATTATTATTTTGTTCGGGTTTATTAGCAGTTTGACCATTGTAGGCACCAAAACCAAAAACACCATAATCGCCCGAACCTTTATATCCATCATTAACTAAGGAATTGTAAAGTTCTCTTACTTTTTTTGGTGCGTAATAAAAGAAAGCTCCAAGATCTCGCTCGTTCGACACT
Source organism: uncultured Akkermansia sp. (assembly GCA_964474925.1). Taxonomy (GTDB): domain Bacteria; phylum Bacteroidota; class Bacteroidia; order B-17B0; family Aurantibacillaceae; genus Aurantibacillus. The sequence goes on from CAYYUS010000454.1 coordinate 1,642, forward strand.
GCACTATTTAAAGCATCGTTACGATCTAAAGGCAAACGATTTTGACTTGATTGCATGTTCTCAAATCCAAAAGGCACTTTGCTTTGTCCTATACGAATACGAAACTCACGCTTTTTATCGAACGATACATCAAAATACGCATCACGCAATTGTGCAAAATGCAAACCTGTTGAAGATGCAGATGAGGCAAAATCAGGTTGTATATATATGTATACATGATCGTGAACTTGTCCACTAAAAATGATACGCATACGGCGAATAAAAACGCCTTGTTTATCACCAATGGATTTATCTCCTTGCTCGCTTACCAATTTTGGATTTGTTTCAAGAAAACGATTATAACGAACCTGGCAATAACCTCTTATCGCGAACTTATCATACCAATGAGATTTCTTTTCCTCTTTAGGAGCTTCGGGTTTTTTAACAAGCGTATCCTGCGCCTTTAAAAGCACTGTAAGAAGCATTAAGGCGACAATGAAAGAGATTTTTTTGGTCATAAGGGTTTGTTTTTTTCAGAGTTAACTTTAAAGTCAACTCTTTGTGTGGTTATGGTTAATAAATTGTGTTTAATTTAAGTATATATTAGTCTTATGTTAATTTAAATGTTCGCACTGCAAAGAAATCATTAGAGTGTAAATATTAGATGAAGCTAATGTTAAGTAATTGTTATCTATTGAGTTCAGATCAAGTTGCAACTTAAGATGATTGTGAACATGGCGCGGCAATTTAAATTTATGATAAAGTACTGATATTCATAGTATTAACTCAAAAAAAGTAACTTAACATTAACTTAACATTGGATGCGAAAATATCAGCTAACATTACAAAAAAATTAAAATATGTTCGGATTAACCACAGGCTTAGCCATCTTCTTAATTGTTTGTTTATTACTCGCTTGCTTTTTTGAATTCATCAATGGATTTCATGATACGGCAAACGCAGTAGCAACTGTAATTTATACTAACTCCATGAAGCCAACTGTTGCAGTTGTGTATAGTGGTATTTTAAATTTTTGCGGGGTATTATTAGGAGGAATAACGGTGGCCATGGGTATTGTAAATTTATTACCTATGGATGCTTTGGTTGACGGAGATCCGTATCACGGAATTGCTATGGTAATGGCTTTATTGATAAGCGCAATCATTTGGAATTTTGGCACATGGTATATGGGAATTCCTTCTTCAAGTTCACACACGCTTATTGGTTCAATTTTAGGTATTGGAATTGCGTTTTACTTTTTACCGGGTAATATTGGTGGGTCGGCCGTTAACTGGGATAAAGCAAAAGATACCGGAATGGCTTTATTATTCTCGCCGCTTGTAGGTTTTTCTTTAGCTATTATTATGATGTTCCTTTTTAAACGCATCATAAAAAATGAAACTATATATAAAGAACCAATTCCCGGAAAAATGCCGCCGATCTGGATCCGTATGTTATTATGGATGACCTGTGGATTAGTGAGTTTTTTCCTCTGACAAAATGATGGACAAAAAGGTGTTGGTTTGATC
>CAYYUS010000455.1:0-3140 GCA_964474925.1 uncultured Akkermansia sp.
TCCAGTTTGTTAGGGTTTACATGCATTACACCACGACCATACCCAAACCAAAGTGTGCCATCCGTGTCTTCATAAGAACATAATATCATACTTTTAGAAAGTATGTGTGAACTATCAAACTTTATAAATTTTCGATCTTTGTATATTGCGGTTCCACTACTGCTCCCAACCCAAAGAACTTTATTCTTATCTTGTATCACGTTTGCTACCGCGCTTCCGGGTATGCCATCTTTTTGAGAAAAATTTTTAAAATGTAGGCCGTCAAAGCGGCTTAAACCCAGAGAGGATGGGATCCATAGAAATCCATCTTTGTCTTGATAAACACGAAATATATCCTTCCCATTTAAACCTTCTTCAATACTATATCTTTTAAAATTAACTTCGTTGGCGGCCGAATAGATCACTTGCGCACTTGTTCTATCGAAAAGAATAAGTATAAAAAAAATAAGGACTATTTTCCTTGTGAACATAGAGATTAAAAATAAGAAAAATTGGAAGAAAACAAAAGGAAAACGTGATTTACCCCGATATTAAAATTTTATACCAACAATTAGCACGTCGTCTACTTGCTCTAAGTTGCCTTTCCATGTGTTAAACGTGCTTTCGAGCCTTTTTCTTTGCTCGGTAACCGGTAAATGCGAAATGCTTACTAAAATTTTATTTAGTTCACTATACTTGAATTTTTTTCCTTTAGGGCCCCCAAATTGATCAGCAAAACCATCGGTATACAGGTATATTACATCGCCTTCTTGCAGATCAACTTCGCCTTGGGTAAATGGATCGTTACGTTCGCCAATTCCAACAGGCATTTTATTTAATTCAAGCTCTATGCAAGTGTCTTTTCTTATAAGAATTGGCGCATTGTTAGCCCCTACATATTTTATTTTTCGTGAGCTCTTATCAAAGCTCATGAGAATGCCATCAAAACCATCTTTCTGACCTTCTTTACTTATACCGCTTATTAATCTCTCCCTTGCATGGTCAAATACCTTTGAAGGTTCAAGAATGTTTTTTTCGTTAATGCCCTCGCTTAAAAAGCCAATGTTCAATAAACTCATAAATGCGCCGGGCACACCATGGCCAGTGCTATCGCAAACAGCAAGATAAAATAGGTTGTTGTGTTTTGTAGCCCAATAAAAATCTCCGCTTACAATATCCTTTGGTTGAAAGTAAATGAAATTATTTTCAAGATTCTCATCTACAAAATCTTTATGGGCGAGTAGGGTAGTTTGAATTCGTTTGGCATAGTGGATTGAATCAAGGACCTCTTTTTGTTTTTCGTCAACCAATTTTTTTTGATCTTCTATCACCACTTTCTGCGCTTGTGATAATTTGAAACGATTAAAAAGAACTATTAAAAGCATAACCACCAGCAAAAACCCTATAGCAATGGAAATGGTTACCATTCTATTCTTTTCTTTTTCCGAACTAACAACAGCGTCCTTTAACTCTTGATTTTTCTGGATCTCATGGATCTCATTCTCATATTCTCTTTTCGCATCTTCACGTTTCAGGTCTTTTTCTTTATTCTCTTCTTCAAATTTTGACTTGGCTTTAAGGTAATTCTTGAAATTTTCGATCGATAGTTTATATTGTCCATTTGATTCATACAATTCGGCCAAATTTGAATAGTTCTCAATTTGCCCTTCAAGATCGTTTATTTTTTTAGCGATGGTGAGCGATCTATTAAAACACTCTTCGGCTTCTTTGTTACGTCCAAGTTCAGAATGCATTGCCCCAATGTTGCCAAGTACAAGACCTACTTGAAATTCATCATGGATGCTCTCTGCATTTTTTAACGAAAGGTTATAATATTCCAGGGCGCCTAGTATATCCTTTTTCATATAACGCACATAGGCTATATTATTAAAGGTCTTTGCCAAAATATTTTTGTCTCCTTTTAACTGACCTAACTCTATACTTTTAAAATAGTAATCATTGGCAACATCGTACTCTTTCAAACTTCTATGGGTTAAGCCCAGATTATTGTAAATTCCAGCGATCTTACCTGTATCTTTTTTAGAAACTGCTATGCTTAATGCTTTTGAATAATAATCAATTGCTTTTTTGTTATCACCTTCGTCCCAATAGGCTTCACCAAGTATTCGATAAAATTCGCAAACATGGATCGAGTCTCGCTTGCTTTCGCTAAGCTTTAAGCCATTAAAACAAGCTGTAAGTTTTGACGACCTTGCACCAAGTATGCCATAACAATTTACGAGGCGTATATTAAAAGTGATCATAGCGCTAGTATCCTTTAAGTAGGTGGCCAGCTCTAATCCTTTTTTGTTGAAATGCAAAAGGCGTTCGTATTGGTTATCGTAATGATAACTATCGCCTAGTATTTCATATAGTTTTATCTTTTTTGTGCTATCGGTACAACTCAATATCTCTGCGTAAAGAGAACTTTGTTCTTTAGTTTGTGAAAAAGCAAAATAGCAGCTTAAACTAAATAGCAGTATGTAAAGTGTTTTTTTCAATATTAGATCTTTATTCCAAAAAGCAAAACATCATCCACTTGTTCCAGATCGCCTTTCCATAGATCAAAATGCTCTTTAAGTTTTTGCTTTTGCTCTATCATCGACAAATGAGTTATTGAGCGGAGCAATTTATTGAGTTCGTTGAGTTTGAATTTTTTACCTCGTGGACCTCCAAATTGATCGGCATAGCCATCGGTAAATAAGTATAATGTATCCGATTGTTGGAGTTGTATATTGAAAAGTCTGAACATTCCTTCCTTTACGCTTTTTCCAACGGGCATTTTGTCTGTATCAAGTTGTTGTATCTCTTTATCTGAAACAAGTAAAGGCTTATTATTAGCGGCAGAGTAGGTGATCTCTTTTGTTATCGTATCAATGCAAAGCAAAACGCCATCAAACCCATCTTGTTGCCCTTCTTTACTAATACTATTGATCAGTTCATTACGTACATAATTAAATATCTCGTTTGGTTTTCTGATATTCTTCTCATTAATGGCCTCATTCAGAAAATTAATATTTAATAAGCTCATAAAGGCGCCCGGAACACCATGTCCGGTACTATCACAAACAGCCAAATAGAGTAGGTGATCTTTTTTTGCTACCCAATAAAAATCTCCACTCACAATATCCTTTGGTTTAAAGAAATGAAAGTGATCTTTA
>CAYYUS010000456.1:0-3134 GCA_964474925.1 uncultured Akkermansia sp.
ACTATTTGGTATGATCAAAGTGGAAATGCCAGAAATGCCTTACAGGGCACAACAGCGGATCAGCCAAGGATCATGAATGCAGGTGTTGTTGATTATCAAAGTGGCAGGCCTGCACTTCGCTTTCAGGATATAACGGATGGATTGCAAACCGCAGGTTTTGTGGCTTATAATACGGCCTGTTGTTTTAACGGAGTGGCAAGGGTAAGTGCTAATTTAGCTGGAGCCTATAATACATTTGTGAGCAAAACTGGCATTGCGCCTAATAATAATTTTCCTTCCCCTTTCGATTTTTATTACAATGTTGGTGGCGGAAGCATGAATCACATCACTGGCAATGGAGTTGCTGCAAGTTTCTTTAATCCAACATCAAGTTTTAATGCTGCGCAGCCAAATGGTATATGGACATTTAACTCCACCGCGGCTGCACAATCTGCATCACTGAATGCGACTTCCATTTTGGCAGGTGGCGCATCTGCTACTTATAGTGATCGTGGTCAACCATTGAATATTGGAAAAAGAAATGATGGGGTAACAGGTTTAAATGGCTGGATACAAGAAGTGGTTACTTTTGGTGCCATACCATCAACAACAGATATTAGATTTTTACAGTGGACACAAGGGCAGTATTATAGTATAGCCGGACCAACTTTAGGAACATTACCTGCTAGTATACAAAGTGCATCAGTTGCAACTTGGTATGATCAAAGTACGAGTGGTGTAAATGCGAGCCCTACTGTTACAACAAATCAACCACTAATTATGCTTAACGGTGTAGTACAAAGAAACAGTACAACAATACCTGCCATAAGATTCAATGGCGCACAAAAAGGGTTAGTTGCCAATCGTCCGGTTTCGGCATACCCAATTACCCTTTCTGCACTGGCAAGTAATTCTGCAGTTAGCACGAATGGCGCATTTGTAAAACTCGGCGGTGTGGATAATGTAAATAATGGAACTTCAGGAGTGGCAATAGGTATTGGAAATTCTGGTGGCACCTTTGACGCTTCAGGTAATTCATTAATTGGATTAAAAGAGTGGATCCTATGGTGCCCTTCTAATCCAAACGTAACTTATCCTACAACACCATTTGCGGTTGAGTTGATCCAATTGGCTTCTGGCACAATGTCAACGTTTTTGAATGGAGTTAACGTACCAGTAACTAATTCTGCGAATGCTGTTGGCGCAACTATCACCGGAAGTTTATATATTGGCGGATACAGAAATGCAACTGATAGATATCCAGTTGTGAAAGAAACAGAAGTAACAGTATTCAACTCTGCATTAAATGATACGCGGAGAGTTCTATTGAATTCAAATCAAGCAGCATATCATAACATTACAATAACCGGAACAAAATATGCGCCCCCATCTGCAAATAATTACCATAGATATGTATTAGGAATTGGAAGAGTGAGTGCAACAGATAGTGTTTGTGGAACAAGAGAATCGGCCGGAATGGGATTTACAGTTAGTACGAATGCCGCGGGCTATTTAAAAGACGATGGTGATTATATATGTGCCGGCATTAGTTGCCCAACAAATTCAACGTCCATATTAAATTTGCCAGCTTCGATGCAGGTTCGTTGGCAAAACGATTGGTACATTGACAAAACTGATCTAGGAACTACCGGGGGGACTGTAGCTATATATTTTGATTTTAGTGATTATGGCATTCCTACCATACCAGGAACTGCGTCAAACTATAGTTTGCTTACTCGACCAAATACCGCAAGTAATTTTGCAGTAGTTCCATCGGCAGTTGCTAATGTTAGTGGTGATAAAGTTTTCTTTACTGTGGATGTAAACAATATTACAGACCTTGCGTATTACACCATTGGTAGTACAAATGCACCTGCCAGCCCATTGCCAGTTGAATTAGTGAATTTTACAGCAGAATTGTGTAATGAGGATGTTTGCCTTGATTGGAAAACGGCAAGTGAGTTGAACAATGATTATTTTAGTATTGAACGATCTGTTGATGCACAAAATTGGAATGAAATTAAAAAAGTAAAAGGTGCAGGCACAAGTCAAAGGACATTAAATTATTCTGCGATGGATTACGAACCATTGCCAGGTATTAGTTATTATCGCTTAAAACAAACTGATTTCGATAAGAGTTTCAAGCACTCAAAAATTGAAGCAGTAGAATTTAAAAACACTTTAGAAGTGGGAATTTATCCTAATCCAAGTAGTGGAGCATTCAATGTAAGTAATTGCAGTGGATATGATAAAATAACTATTACAGATCTACTGGGAAGAAAAGTATACTCCGCAGATGTTGAAAAGGATTTTATGTTACTTGAACTTAATACCCTTGGAGCAGGTTCTTATTTTATCACGCTTAATAATTCAGTAAGCAATAAAAAATTCACGTCAAAGATCATTATTGATAAGAAGCAATAATTTTAATTAGACCAAACAACATTTTTAAATTTCGCATTCGAGAAATCTTCGCCGTTGATCTTATTATTTCCTGTAATTCCTCCAAGATATCCCATTGTTTCGCACTTCTCGTTGGTAACTTCGCTGGTCATCTCAGCACCGCAAATTCCTGGATCAAATACATAAACAGTATTTTCTTGGAATTTATATTCTTTTATTTTGGCGCCATGCCCGCAACACGTGGTTTTAAATTCATCTTTCTTTGTTTCCAAACAAGGGTCTTTTTTCGACTTATTACAAGATGATAAAATTAGTATACTTAAGGATGTTACTATGATCTTCGCTTTCATAATACTCAAACGATGTAAGCGCTATACTATTATGATGAATTTCTTAAGAAAAGTTAATTGTTCTTAATGATCTTTTTCTGGTAAAATTTACCGTTCACGGTGATCTTAAGCATGTAAGTTCCAGGCGACATTACAGAATTATCAAAACTTAAAGGAATGCTTAATTTGCCTTTACTTTCTTTAGCTTCATATAGCTTGAATTCTCTTCCTAAAATATCATAAGCTGTGATCTCTACTTTTGAATCGATTGAAATAGCCATATCAACAGATATTTGATCTTTAAATGGATTTGGATAAATATCGAAATAGGATATATACTCACTAGCGTTGATATTCGTCGCAACAAAATTTGTATCTACTTTTTGTCCGTCACTGCTTGTTATTCCACTTAACATTCCAGCA
>CAYYUS010000457.1:0-3133 GCA_964474925.1 uncultured Akkermansia sp.
TTTTAAGGTAACCGTTTTATCAACAGATTTACCTTCTTCTAATTTAATGATGCTATTACCAACTAGGGTCATGGTTGCAGGACCAAAAGTTCCGGTATTTACAGCAGTTGTTGTAGCAACAATATCATAAATAGCAGGAAGTTTGAATACAAAAGAAACGCTTCCACCACCATCTGTAACACCGTTTGCCTTAAGATCGGCAACAACAGTATTAGTGCCTACTTTTACGTTAGCGTATAATTGCACGGCTGCATTTGAAACCGGAGCACCACTTGCATCAACACACTTAACATTTGCTGTACAATCTGTATTTTTATCACACGAAATGAAAAAATAATTGATCGAAAGCATTAAAACAATAAAAGGAACAATAACTTTGTTTTTCATAGTATACAAATATAATAAAAAGCGATGAAAATCACAAAATTTAACCAATTTATATTTTTTTTAAGCCTTCTGGGCCTGAGTAAGATGGGTGCGCAAACGCTGGGCAAGGAGACTGTTTTGATAGAAACCTCCATGGGTAATATGAAGGTTAAATTATACGAGGAAACCCCTCTTCATAAGCTCAATTTTTTGAAGTTGGTGAGCGACCATGCTTACGATAGCCTCTTATTTCATAGGGTAATTAATAGCTTTATGATACAGGGAGGCGATCCCACAAGCAAAAAGGCCAAACCCGGCGATACGCTTGGGAATGGAGAGCTTGGCTATACAGTTCCGGCCGAGATAAACCCTAAACTTATTCATAAAAAAGGCACACTTTGTGCAGCCCGAGAAGGGGATGATGTGAACCCAAAATTCGCCTCAAGTTCGTGCCAGTTTTATATAGTTCAGGGCAAGGTAAGAAGTCCCGAAGACCTTAGAAAGGCCGAGGATAGGATCAATAAAACGGCCAGCACAAACGCGGGAAGGGCGGTGATGAAAAGCGAAGAAGGTAAAATGTTAAAAGCTCAGTATGATCAATACAAGGCTGCGAATATAGCCGACAGTGCCGAAATAATTAACAAGATCATTGAGTCGATGATCAAAGAGGAAGTAGCAAAGAAGCCTGTTTACGCCATGTCTGAACATCAGAAAAACAGTTATTCAACACTTGGAGGTACACCACATTTGGATGGAACCTATACAGTTTTTGGAGAAGTGATAGAGGGATTGGAAGTGATCGATAAAATTGCAGCCGTAAAAGTAGATGGAAATAATAGACCGGAAAAAGATGTACGAATGAAAATGACCCTTATAAAGTAATTACTTTCGGCCAGGGCATTTTTTGCAACGATCGCCTTTTTTAAAACTCTTGCAGCAATCTTTTTTCTTTTTGCAACATCCTAATTCCATTACCGGTAGTAATGGACAATTATTTAAGAAGGGTTTTGGCTTTATAGATTCCAACATGACTCAAAATTAATTGTAAGCAAACCAAAAGCATATACCATAAACAGGGTAATTTTTGATACTTTTGTATGCTCTTAATGATCATAAAACCTCTACATAGCTGGCTTACAAGCACAAAAGAACCTTTACTTATTTCGGGTCCATGTGGTGCCGAAAGCGAAACTCAGGTTTTAAGCACTGCCGAGCAATTAAGCAAGATCCCACAAGTGGCTTTATTTAGATCGGGAATTTGGAAACCGCGCACCAGGCCAAATGCGTTTGAAGGCATGGGCGAAACGGGATTGAAATGGTTGCAAACTGCAAAACAGCAATATGGTTTGCGTACAACAGTTGAAGTAGCTAATGCGCAACATGTGGAATTAGCTTTGAAATATGGTGTAGATGTTTTGTGGATAGGAGCGCGCACAACCGTGAATCCGTTCAGTGTTCAAGAAATTGCCGATTCATTAAAAGGCGTTGATGTTCCGGTGATGATCAAAAATCCAATTCATGCTGATCTGCAATTATGGATCGGTGCTATTGAACGAATTCATCAAGCAGGAATTGATAAGATAGCAGCTATACACAGAGGATTTCATTATTACGGAAAACATAAATACCGCAACGAACCCATTTGGAAAATTCCTATTGAACTTCGCACACACCTTCCTCAATTACCAATTATTTGCGACCCTAGTCATATTGCCGGAACGCGAGAACTTATACAAGAAGTAGCGCAGCAAGCGTTGAATATTGGCATGGATGGATTAATGATAGAAAGTCATATCGATCCTGATAAAGCATTAAGTGATGCTAAACAACAATTAACGCCAAGTGCTTTGAAAGCTTTAGTGTCTGATCTTATTATTAGAGAAGATAAACCAACAAACGAAGGACATAAAGAACAACTGGATGAATTCAGAAAACTGATTGACGAGATAGATGAGAGTATGATGGATATTATTCAGAAGCGAGAAGATCTGATCCGTTTAATTGGTATGTATAAAAAAGATCACAACATCACCGTTTTTCAATTAGAGCGCTGGCAAGAAATTTTAAAAACACGAGCTCAGTGGGCTGATAAAAGAGGGATCTCTCGCGTACATAGTGAAAAATTATGTCAGTTATTGCACGAAGAAAGTATTCGCATCCAAAACGAGTTGTTTAATTAAAACGAACAATCATCCACCGCCGATTTTGATTTTCGTTCGCCGGTGGTTCCAAAAACAGGAGACACACCGATCATGATCTCGGCGCTATTTAATGCGGGTTTCGACATTTTGTTAATGGACATATCGTAAGCAAAACCCATGATCAAATTATTTATAACACGAACCTGGAAGATGCCGCAAACAAAATTCTTTCCACGCACACTCAAGCCATAAGCAAAACGCTTGTACCAATAGTTCATCACATTTAATTCAAAGTTGGGAATGCTTTTGTAATTGCCTCTTACGTTCAATGCTACCAACAATTTATTTTCGAGGGGTAATTTAAATTTCCGCCCAATACTAAAAATATAATGTGGTGGTAATTGGCTTGGCGATCCAATTTGTTTGGAAGAAAAGTATCCTTTTTGTCTTAATATGGAAACTTGCCAAATGCTAAGATCAGCAAAGAATTTTTTATTGTTGATGCGAATTCCCGGCACTATATCCGGATAAGCAAAGAACGAGCGCGCTGATGAAGCAACTGCGGGGTCGTTGCGATCAAGAATGGAACTATTAAGGACAAATTGTTTGGCACCGGCAAAAACGCC
>CAYYUS010000458.1:0-3129 GCA_964474925.1 uncultured Akkermansia sp.
AAAAATTCGTATTATACGTTTGTGTTCAAATTGTAAAAGCCATCTCAATTAGCTTTTGATTTTGTTCGTTTGCGGGACAAAATGTCCCGCCCCGCAAGAGATCTGTTTTCAGTTTAGTAAAATATCTCAACAAAAATAGTCCGCATTTACAAAGAATAAATCTATCGGAATTTAAAAAACAGCTACTGCCTCTTTTTACCGGCCGCGCCAGGGATGCGAAGGGTTCAGCTCTTTTTTGTGAGGTACGAACAAAAAAAGCCGAGCGAACAGCGAGCCCGTAGCAGCCCGGCCCCTGAGCATCGGTAATTCCATCGGCGAAGGGGAGGCGCCCAAAGTATTTTAAATAAAAAAGTGTCTGTTTTATGTTAAAAATAAGAATATAAACTCCAAAAAAGCCACTTTTATCCGCTTATTAATTTCCTAAACATTTAAGTAACAGGTACTCATGATAATTGATAAAATTGGCCTTTTTTGACTCGGTTCTGAAGTGTAATTTTACCTTAGTAATTCATTAAAAATGCGTGTAGGACTTTTCTTTGGATCATTTAACCCGGTTCATGTGGGACATTTGGTAATAGCCAATTATATGGCCAGTTTTACCGAATTGGATGAAGTATGGTTTGTGGTATCGCCGCAAAATCCTTTAAAAGAAAAGAGCAGTTTATTGAGCGAAAATGATCGCTTGCACCTTGTAAAAATTGCTTTAGATTTTCATAAAAAAATAAAAGCGAGCGATATCGAATTCAAATTACCTCAGCCCTCTTATACCATAAATACATTAGCGCGTTTAGCCGAAAAATTTCCGGAGCATGAATTTTGTTTGATCATGGGAAGCGATAATTTAACCGGTTTTCACAAATGGAAAAATTACGAGGAGATCTTACGACGTTACAAGATATTTGTGTATCCGCGTCCCGATAAAAAAGAAACAGAATTTGATAAACACCCATCGATCACGTTTGTAAATGCTCCTATTATGGAGATCTCCTCTACGTTCATTCGTCAATCTATCAAAGAAAAAAAAGACGTGCGTTTTTACCTGCATCACAAGGTATGGGAGTATGTTGATGAGATGAGTTTCTACAAAAAATAATCAGATCAGAGCCCGTTTTTATTCGTATATTTAACCTTTAAAATTAAACTATTATATGGGATGTAGCGGATGCTCAACCGGGCGAGGAAACCATAACGAAAATAATAACGGCATACCTGCGGGATGTAACAATAACGGCTCGTGCGGAACAACCGGCGGCTGCAATAAACTCAATGTTTTTGATTGGCTTGGAAATATGCGTATGCCCGACGGACAAAAGGCATGCGATATGGTAGAAGTACGTTTTAAAAATTCGCGTAAAGATTTTTTCAAGAACGTAAATAATCTGTCGTTAGTTATTGGCGATGTGGTGGCGGTAGAAGCAACGCAGGGACATGATATTGGCGTTATTTCGCTTACCGGAGAATTGGTAAAAGTGCAAATGAAAAAACGCAATGCCAACCCTACCGAAGAAGAAACAAAAAAAATATATCGTAAAGCAAAGCAAAACGATGTTGATAAATGGCAAGAGGCTCAAAAACTCGAAGTATCGAGCATGTTCAAAGCACGCACGATAGCTTTACGTTTGGGCTTGCAAATGAAATTAAGTGATGTAGAATATCAAGGTGATAGATCGAAAGCTATTTTTTATTATACCGCCGATGAGCGTGTTGATTTTAGAGAGCTGATAAAATTATTAGCGGAAGAATTTAAAGTGCGCATTGAAATGCGTCAGATAGGTGCACGACAAGAAGCTTCTCGTTTGGGAGGAATTGGTGCCTGTGGTCGCGAATTATGTTGCAGTACTTGGCTAACCGATTTTAGAACAGTATCGACAAGTGCGGCGCGTTATCAGCAACTATCTTTAAATCCATTAAAATTGGCGGGGCAATGCGGTAAATTAAAATGTTGTTTGAATTATGAGTTAGATAGCTATGTGGATGCGTTAAAAGAATTTCCGATCATCGACAATAAATATTTGCAAACCGTAAAGGGCGATGCTTTTCATCAAAAAACAGATATTTTCAAAGGCGTAATGTGGTTCTCGTATAAACACGAGCCGTCGGTTTTTATTCCTATGAAAGCTGAGCAAGTGAAAGATGTGATCGCGAAAAATGAAAAAGGTGAAAAACCGGATGATCTTGTACCATTTGTTTTAAATTTAAAAACAAAAACTGCTGTTGTTGAACACACCTTTGAGAATGTAGTTGGGCAAGATAGCTTAACACGTTTTGATAGAAAAGACAACAGAAACAAAAAGCCGAACCATCACAATAAAAACAAGCAACACGCTAAAGGGCCTCAAAACAATGCGAACAAGGGTACGCCAAATCCGAATCAACAAAAACCTAAACCGCAAAATAAACACCAAGGGCCTAATACAAATAAGCCTCACAACAAACCACAGCACAAGCCTAACCCAAATAAACCGAATCCGAACAAACCAAATACTAATAATGACAAGACCTCGTAACATAGTTTTTGTATTCGTTATTTTTCTCTCAATACTATTTACTTCGTGTAATAAAAATGTTATTTATACCGAGTACAGAAAATTCAATGAGAACGAATGGTTTGCTAAAGACAAAGCGGTGTTTGATGTGGATGTAAAGGATAATACTTCTCTTAATAATATTTCGTTAATGGTAAGGCATGCTGATGCTTATCCGTACAGCAATATATTTTTGTTCCTTGAAACAACTTACCCCGATGGTAAAGTAGAAAAAGATACTTTAGAAGTTATTTTAGCCAATGGTAAGGGCGAATGGATGGGGAGCGGTGCCGGCGATATTTTTGATTTTAAAGTGGCCATCAAGAAAAACGTGAAATTCCCAATGACGGGCACCTATAAATTTGCTTTCCAACAAGCGATGCGTACCGATCCACTTCCTTTGGTGATGGATTTTGGTTTTGAGATAGAAAAATCTAATTAATTAGCATTTCAAGAGGGTTTTTACCCTTAGAATTCCAAAAAAGTCTTAAATTTATAGTAAAGTAAACGTTAAGTATGCGTTATGTAATCTATTTATTTATAGCAGCTGCATTTTTTGGTTGCAAGAAAGCCCCAGGCGAAGGAGGATTTGCTTCCATCCAAG
>CAYYUS010000459.1:0-3128 GCA_964474925.1 uncultured Akkermansia sp.
TTCTTTATGTCCGCCTCCACCAAGTTCAGATGCAAATAAACTAACATCAACTCCAATCACTGTTGAAGCCACAAAGGGAACGCCACAAGCAAACCAAGTAGCGGCAGCATCAAATGGTAAACCCGACGGATCGGAAGTATTCATTAAAACAACTTTAAGTAAGAGTAAATGTTATTTGGGCGAACAAATAATGATCTCACAAAAAGTATATTCACGTCATCAGATCATTGCGTTTCAAAAATTTAGTCCGCCAACTTATGAAAGTTTTTGGTCGCAAACATTACCTTCAACTAGCGGAAACCAAACTGCCGTTGAGAATTTAGATGGCGTTAACTATTATACATTCGAGATCTTCCGAAACATTGCCTCTCCAAATAAAAGTGGAAAGATCAGCTTAATTCCAATTGAAGGAGAAGTTGTGATACGGAAACAAACCAATGCAAAGCCAAGAAATATATTTGAACAATTTTTTGGAGCAAATGGTTTTGAAGACATAGCTGTAAAAGCAATAGGTAGAGTTGTAACTTTAGATGTATTGGATCTTCCGGCTGAAGGAAGGCCTGCTAATTTTAATGGCGCTGTTGGTAATTTTACATATAAGTTAGAAACCAGCAGACAGAGTTTAAAGGCCAATGATGCGTTCAATTTAAAAGTAACCATAAGCGGTAAAGGCAATATAAAGTTGATAGATGCTCCAAAATTGGATCTACCCGAATCGTTTGAGACCTATGAGCCAAAAATGAGTGAGGGAGCCAATTCAAGAACATATGATTATTTAATTATTCCGCGACAAGAAGGGGACTATGAATTAAAAGATCTTGACTTCTCGTATTTTGATCTTGATTCAAAAAAGTACGTCACCATTCCCTCGCCAAACATTACCATAAAAGTTCTTGCTCCCGATCCAAATAGCGCAGGCGCACAAGTGTATAGTCCGCAAAACAATGTAAAAGAAACAGAGAATGATATCCGCTACATTAAAAAAGGAAATTTTAGTTTAACGCGCTCAAGTACAGAATTTTTTAATTCGAGCACACATATTTTATTATTAACCACACCATTTCTTGCCCTGATATTAGGTTTAATGTTTAGGAGCAATTATATCAAGAGCAATAGTGATATGGTTGCGGTAAAAGAACGTAAGGCAGTAAAGGTTGCAAAAAAGCAATTGGTAAAAGCCGATAAATTAATGCAAGCAAATAGTAAGGACGAATTTTATACCGAGATCCTTATGGCCATTAATAATTACTTGAGCAATAAATTAAATATACCTTTAGCGGATGTGTCAAAAGAAAATGTAAAGAATACTTTAAATGCAAGAAAAGTGGCGCCGGAGAAAATAGAGAAATTAATGAAGACCATTGAAACGAGTGAGTATGCAAAATACGCGCCGGGCGCAGTGAGCGGCAATTTAAAGGAAGTGTACGACGATACCATTAATTTAATAACAGGAATAGAAGAGGACTTGAATATTAAAAAAGCATGAAAAGAATAATTATCATATTTATTTTTGTGTTAGGAATAGTGAACGCTTCCTTTTCAAATGATCTTATACAAAAGGCTGAGAAGGCTTATGATAATAAGAATTACAAGGAAGCAATTTCGTGTTATCAAAAATTGATCAACGAAGGAAATAAGTCGTACGAATTGTATTTTAATTTAGGGAATTCGTATTATCGTAATAAGGAATTGGGTTACGCTATTTATTATTATGAGATGGCAAGGAAATTAAATCCCAACGATCAAGACGTTCAGATCAACTTAGGAATTGCAGCGGCCAAAACAATTGATAAAATTGATGCAAAAGAGAATTTCTTTATAAATGCCGTTCGTTCAAATGTAGTAAATGTGGTTTCAACCGATTGTTGGGCCTGGTTTAGTATTGGTTTGGCATTTGTAACCTGCATTTTGTTTTTTACGTTCATTCATTCGGGCATTATTATACTAAAACGAGTGTCATTTGTATTTTCAATTGTTGGAGCTATTGCTTTAGTTGCGGTTTATTTATTTGGCAACTCAGCCTTAAATGCAAAGAAGGAAAATAAATTTGCCATAGTACTTTTAAAAGAAGTCAAGATCACCAACGAGCCAAATGCCGGTGCTACTATGAAATTTGCATTACACGAAGGCACCAAAGTGCGCATTGTTGAAGCCAACAGCGATTGGGTTTTAATTAAACTCGATAATGGAAATGAAGGTTGGGTGAAGCAATCTGAGGTAGGGATCATCTAATTTGTCCAGAAGTTTATCCAAGTGGCTACTTTAGAACAAAAAGCATTTTTCCTTTTGTTTCACAAGTGATGGTAAGAAGATTGTGGTTGATCTTATATGTTTTCGCATCATGTAAAGTATTAATAAACTTCTTTTCGAGGTTCATGAACACCTCAGGACCATATACTAAGGTTTTCCCTCCTGGACTAATTTTTAAATTTGTATTATCATATTCGCAACCGCCGTAAAAATAATTTATTACCGAACCATTGTATAGATGTGGATAGGATGAAAACATACTGTCTTGCCAATTATGTCTGAGCGTATCAGGAAAAGAGAGAATAGCCATGCTTGTCCATGTAAATGATGGAGAGCCATTGGTATCGTAATCAACAATATCGCAAGGTGGAGATTCAATTTCTTCAGAACCTTCTTGCTGAAAACCAACAAATCTCCAAGTGTCTTTCATGGTTCCGTTTTTGGAAAGATCAAGGTTGTGCGTAACAGAGCAAGTTGGATGGATCGGTGGGTTGGGGATGCCAACATCTTTTTTACAGCTAAGAAAACTGCAAACTGAAATTATGATTATAAAACACTTTAACATTGGAGAATTAAAGATAGCTAAAATTTTTGTGGTCGCTTGACTTCTTCAAGAAGAGTATTAAATAGGGGCCGACAGCATTAGCTATCACATTTCTTTAAGAACGTTTTCAAGCCTATCAAAATTCTCTTCATTTTTTTCAGGCGCAAACTTTTTAATGGTCTCGTATTCTCGCGACTCATGGAAGATCATTTTGAAAATGAGGTTTGTTGAATTGTTGGATAATTCTTCAAATGTAATATTGATCTGAAATAACGGTTTTGAGATGCGATTCCAACTGATCAGATGCGGTTTTTCAATTTGAGTAAAAACAACT
>CAYYUS010000460.1:0-1175 GCA_964474925.1 uncultured Akkermansia sp.
ATACATGAGTTCTATTGAAGCTGCAATTACCGAGGGCGGAAAAATTGTTGTTCCCGGTGGTGTATTAGAAGGAAAGGGATACGAAAGCGGTTGTTATGTAAAACCTGCTATTGTTGAAGCAAAAAACGATATGAGCATTGTGCAACACGAAACATTTGCACCAATTTTATATTTGATAAAGTATAAAACCATTGAAGAGGCCATTGAATTACAAAATGGAGTTCCTCAAGGGTTATCGAGCGCCATCATGACATTAAATGTGCGTGAAGCAGAATTATTTTTGAGTGCCACAGGAAGCGATTGCGGAATTGCCAATGTAAATATTGGAACAAGCGGCGCCGAAATTGGTGGTGCTTTTGGAGGAGAAAAGGAAACCGGTGGTGGACGCGAAAGTGGCTCGGATGCTTGGAAAGCCTATATGCGCAGGCAAACCAATACGGTAAATTACGGTTCAAATTTACCTTTAGCCCAAGGCATAAAATTTGATCTGAATTAAAATAATTTTAATAAATTTATAACTGCAATAAGCCATTCGGTTAAAAAGCGAATGGCTTAATTTTTTAACCAAACAACATAACAAATGACAATCACAGAAAACAAAGTAGCGGTGGTAAGTTATCATCTAACTGCAAGCAAAAATGGAGGAACCGAGGAATTAATTGAGCAAACAGATGCAGAACATCCTTTCGCATTCATATACGGAATGAGTTCGTTATTGCCCGATTTTGAGCAGAATTTATTAAATAAAAAAGTTGGCGATAAATTTGATTTTAGAGTGAAGGCCGTTGATGGATACGGAATTGTAGAACAAGATTATATCATCAATATTGATAAACAAGCATTTATTGTGGATGGTAATTTTGATACACAACGTGTTTTTGTTGGAAACGATATTGAAATGCACGATGCAGAAGGCAATAAATTAATTGGACGCGTTTTAGAAATATCGGATGCTAATGTACGTATGGATTTTAATCACCCTTTGGCCGGAAATGATCTTCATTTTGTAGGCGAAGTGCTCGAGGTAAGAGAAGCAAGCCCAGAAGAGATGGATCATGGCCATGTTCACGGAAAAGGCGGACATCACCACCATTAATTGAATTTTTGAATGAAAGAGCCTCCCTATGAAAATAGGGAGGTTTTTTATTTGATAATAATGAGGTAAATTTAACGTT
>CAYYUS010000460.1:1185-3117 GCA_964474925.1 uncultured Akkermansia sp.
TATGAACATCTATTCACAAAAACAAAAATGGAAATGGCTATTAGCAATAGCTGCTTTTATTATTGTGATATGTTCGTTGTGGTATACCAATAATTTAGTAAAGCGCATTGCCGAAGATGAACGACGTAAAGTAAAATTATGGGCCGATGCAGTTCAGAAGAAAGCCAACCTTGTAAAGTTCACTAATACCTTATTCGAGAAAATGAAATTGGAAGAACGCAAGAAAGCAGTTCTTTATGCCAAAACTACTGAGCAACTTACCAAAGATAATTCTAATTCAACGTTTAACTTTTTACTATATGTATTAGAGGATAATACAACGGTGCCAATTATTTTGGCCGATGAAAAAGATCAGATCACCGCCAAAAAGAATTTTGATCCCGAAAAGGAAAAAGATGAGGCCTACATGAAAAAGGAATTGGAGTTGATGAAAACCATGTATCCTCCTGTTGAGATCCAAGTTTACAAAACCACTAAGCAATATTTATACTATAAGGACAGTCGTGTTTTTAATGATATTAAATTAGTATTTGACAGTTTAATAAAATCATTTATTGCTGAGGTTGCGGTTAATTCTGCTGAGGTTCCTGTGGTTTATACCGATAATAATAAAACAAAAGTGATCTCATTTGGTAAAGTAGATAGTCTTAGTATTAACACACCCGAAAAACTCGCAAAGAAATTGGATGAATTGAGTAGTGAGAACACGCCCATCGAAATTGACCTTGGTGAAGGAACTATTAATTATATTTTTTATGCGCAATCAAATTTACTCACCCAATTAAAATATTATCCTTACGTACAGTTTGGCGTGATCGGTTTATTTTTGTTGATCGCCTATATTTTGTTTAGCACAGCGCGCAAAGCAGAGCAAGATCAAGTATGGGTTGGAATGAGTAAAGAAACCGCGCATCAATTAGGAACACCTTTATCTTCTTTACTTGCTTGGAACGAACATTTAAAAGGATTGGGCGTTGATCCTGAGATCATAAACGAAATGCAAAACGATGTGATGCGATTAAATACCATTACTGATCGCTTCTCAAAAATTGGATCACAACCAACATTGGTACACGAGGATATTGTTGCTTTGCTCGCCAAGAGCATTGATTATTTAAGAAAACGCACTTCTAAAAATGTCAATTTTGAAATTAAATTACCCGATCATCCAATTCAAGTAAATTTATCCGGCCCATTATTTGAATGGGTAATTGAGAATTTGTGCAAGAATGCGGTAGACGCCATGGACGGCAAAGGAACTTTAAAAATTATCATGATCGAAAAGCCTGAGCAGGTTAAGATCTTTATTAGCGATACAGGAAAAGGGATTCCAAAAAATAAATTCAACGAAGTGTTTAAACCGGGTTACACTACCAAACAAAGAGGTTGGGGACTTGGTTTAAGTTTATGCAAACGTATCATTGAAAATTACCACGATGGCAAGATCTTTGTGAGTGACAGTGAAGTGGGTAAGGGAACAACGTTTTGTATTGAACTAAAGAATTAGTTTCTGGTTTCTAGTTCGGCGCACAGAACCAGAATCCCGATAGCTATCGGGATCAAACTAGAAACTAGTAACCCAATATCTTCAACATGCTCTTATAACTCTGCTCCTTTGCAAACAAGCGCGTTGTAATTTCTCCGCTTTCTTCATCGCGATCAATTAAAACATGTTTTGGTGCAGGAATTAAACAGTGTTGTGTTCCACCATATCCGCTTAACGCTTCTTGATATGCGCCGGTGTGAAAAAATCCAAGATACAAAGGCACTTTTTGTTTGTCTTCTACTTTTGGTAAGAATACTTGATTGGTGTGTGCTTCCGTATTATAATAATCCATACTGTCGCAAGTTAGTCCACCCAAGTTCACCGGAATGTATGGTTTATCCCAATGGTTTATCGCTAATAAAATAAAACGTTGATTAATTCCCCAT
>CAYYUS010000461.1:0-3109 GCA_964474925.1 uncultured Akkermansia sp.
AGTCCGCCCGCTTACTTTTGCTTGCTGGTTATAGGTTGTTGCCGCCCCACAGATACGTCACGTTGACGTGTCTGCCGAATTACCATTCAAATGCTGTAATAGTCCATTTGTCGCCAGTTGATTTTCTGTTTGCGACTTTACCGGAAGGCATGTCATGAAGGTCATTAATTGAATTGTCTATTTCTGTTGCTTCCTTCATTGAAATAACACGACCGTTTATTTCTTCATGTTCTTGGTCGCACAGAAAAAACCAAAAGTTGCTGTAATCATCATCGTCTTGATCTTTGTCATGCCTCACTTGGAGAATAGGTCTTTCTTTATTGAGCACATGATTACAAACCATGCATGCCGTGTTTTCTGGTTCTGAAAATTTGTATTCTGATGTCATGTCGACTGAAATGATTTTTTTACGAGGTCTGTCCGCGGCAATTACCTATAACGTTTTGCAGCTACTGGCAGGCGGGCTTTCGAAGCTTCAACTGTCTATACCGACAAAAGGTTTTATAAAGATACTAAACTTTTTATTCCGACGTCCGCCCGCTTGCCAGTAGGTGCTGTTATAGGTTGGCGGTTGCACACAGTTTAATGTCTGATTAATATTTTGTAATAATAGATTTTGTCTTGGGAGTTAATTTCTAAAAAATAAAGTCCGTCGGAGAGCATTGAAACGTCAAATTTATTCCGCGAAATATTTTGTTTCCAAATTGTTTGTCCAAGCTTATCACGCAGTGTTAAGACACTTATAGTTAAAGAAGACATAATTGTAAATTGGTCGTCGGCAGGATTTGGAAATAGATTAAATTGTTGATTGGCGATTTCCAGATTTATTTGTCCTACCGAAAAATTTGCATTTAAAGTGGAGTCCCGACTAACACAAACGTCTTCGACACCATAATACGCGCCAAAATATGGCCATCCACCGCCCTGAAATGTGGTGTCAACTGAAGTATTAGCGTCATTGAAAAAGTTGCCAATTACAGCATACTGGTAAGCAGAGTCGGCGATAAAGCTCCCAGATATTTTTGTCCAATTAAGAGTGTCAGTAATTAAACTGGAAGCAAATACATGAGCTTGATTATTCATTAAGCTATTATTTGAAATGTTATTTGTGTCGTTGTGAAGAATGGTTGTGAATTTTAGGCCGATCTTATTACTGAAAGCTGGTCCGCCGCTTGATTTAAAATAAGGATTTGTCTTAAAACTGAAGTAGTATTTTTTTCCGATTATTAAGTTTGAGTCTAATTTGACACCAATATATTCTCTTACGTTGGGCTGAGTATTTTCCCAAGTGCACACGTCAGCATAGCCACTGCCAGAAGCTGCGTATTGAAAACCACCGAAATTATAAGGCACACTTGTCGGCAATGGACCACAAGCGTGCATGTAGTCTGGAGAGCCACAAAAGTTTTTCCATTTAATTACTTTGTAAAATTCGCTGATGTTTCCTGGGCAACTATAATGCTGCTCAAAACTTGGATTTGGAACAAGATTTGTCTGGCCGAAAAAATGTCGGACCGAGAATGCTATTATTATGAAAATTAATTTCCTCATTTGAATCGGTCTGTCCAACCGCTTACCTATAACGTTTGGCAGCCTTGCGTAGTTGGGCTTTGGAACACTCAACTTACTTAACCGACCAAAGGTTTTTTAAAGATACAAAACTTTATTTTACCTATTCCGCCCAATTATGCAAGACTGCTGGTTAGTAGCTGTGCACCCACACACAGATCTCACAACGATTAGGTGTCTGGGGATGTTTTTTTTACGAGGTCTTGTCTGCGTACTGCCAAGGGGCCCTGTTTTTTAGTTTTTTTCTGTGCGTTGGCAAAAGGTGGCCCTCAAGGCCACTCGTTCTCCTACGTCTAGTGAGATGGGGGAGGAGAAAATACAAGCTTATGTGCCACCAAATAAATTTTTTCTTCCTTGATCTAAAGTGGCACATGTGCTTGGATTTTGTGAGTTGGCTTACACACAGGTCGACGAGTATAAATTTAGGCAGTTAGGTCTTTGCACACAGGTCTATACACACAGTTTGATTTGTACTTTATTTTAAAAACAGCGTACGGTCATAAGAATATCCGAGTCAGTCGCGAGAACACTCGGCGCGTTTTGTTCTTGCGTTACCGATTGCAGTGGAAATCCTTTTTGCTGCCTCTTTGCAAAAAGATTGTAACGAAAAGCGGGTTAAAACGCCCAAATACTTCTATCGGATTAAAGTGATATTTCCTTTTAAAGTTTTTTGCTCGCCCTTTATATTAAACACGCAAACATAAAAGTAAACGCCGTCAACGCAAGGAACTCCACTTGTGGTGTAACCATCCCAGCGTATGTTGGGCTGCAATCCTTCAAATATTAAATTGCCCCATCGATTATATATATTTACCTGAAACTCTTTTACATCTCTTACCTGATTAAATAGAATTCCCCACACCTCGTTAACACCGTCGTTATTGGGTGTAAAGATGTTAGGAACAGTGTAAGTAGTTTCGCAATCATTAATAAAAATTTGAACTGTTGAGCTACTACTAATGTTGCATTCATTTTTTTGTAAGGTGTAGGTAATGCTTGCTGATGGTGTAGAAATTGGCGTTGCACAATTGCTGCATGTTAAATTACTTGAAGGTTGCCAAACATACGTTGTAAATTTTGTACTATCCTTTACTCCTAATTGAGTGAATTCATTTATACAAAGAGTTTTACTCGAGCCGGCTGTTGAATTTACGCTTGGTGTAAAAACTGTAAGCGTAATGCTATCTTTTGTAACAAAACTGCAAAGGGTTTTTGTTAAAACGTACTTTGTTGTAATTGTAGGGCTAGCAGTTGGATTTGGGCAGTTGGTGCAGCTTAAGGCGATGTTTGGTTGCCAAATATAGATTGAGTTATCAGAAATATTGTTTCCGATAACTACGCTTGAATTAAAACAAATGGAACTATCGTTTTTGCAAACCGCATTTCCGCTATAATAACCTCTGTCGTATAAGGAAAGATCATCAATATAATAATATGCCATTCTAGTTATATCCTCTCCGGGAGAAAGATCGAAAGCCGTATTTCTATTTACATCAACGTACTTTGACAATACCCCGTCTCTAAAATTTCCAATTGATAA
>CAYYUS010000462.1:0-3105 GCA_964474925.1 uncultured Akkermansia sp.
AGAATGTATTGTGCGCGGAGAAGGCGTTTTAACAGATGTGGGTGCCTTGGCCATTGATACGGGTGAGTTTACCGGACGATCGCCAAAAGATAAATTTGTGGTGTATGATGAGAACACTAAAGACAGTGTTTGGTGGGGAGATGTAAATAACCGTTTTGAAGCTGATAAATTTGACGCGTTGCACAAACGTGTACTTGCTTATTTGGGTGGCAAAGAAGTTTGGGTGAGAGATGCTTATGCATGTGCCGATCCTACTTACCGCATTAATATTCGCGTGGTAAATGAATTTCCTTGGAGCAATTTATTTTCGTACAATTTATTTTTACGTCCAACCAACGATGAAATAAAGAATTTCAAACACGATTGGACCATTATTAATGCGCCGGGTTTTAAGGCCGATCCAAAAATTGACGGAACCCGTCAACATAATTTTGCTATTATCAATTTTACCAAAAAGATCATCCTTATTGGTGGAACAGGTTATACGGGCGAGATCAAGAAGTCGATCTTTGCTGTATTGAACTATATTTTACCGCACGAGAAAAAAGTATTGAGTATGCACTGCTCTGCTAATATTGGCAAGAATAATGATACTGCTATTTTCTTTGGATTATCAGGGACGGGAAAAACTACTTTATCTGCCGATCCTAATCGCAAATTAATTGGTGATGATGAACATGGTTGGAGCGATAAGGGTGTGTTTAATTTTGAAGGTGGATGTTATGCTAAATGTGTAGATCTTACTCAGGAAAAAGAACCACAAATATTTAGCGCTATTAAATTTGGTTCATTGTTAGAGAACATTAATTTCTACGAAGGAACAACAACGGTTGACTACACCAACATCTCTAAAACAGAGAACACGCGTGTAAGTTACCCTGCAAATTTTATTGATAATGCTGTAACACCCGCTGTAGGTGATGTTCCAAAAAATATCTTCTTCTTAACGTGTGATGCTTACGGAATTCTACCTCCCATAAGTAAATTAACTACCGAGCAAGCCATGTATCATTTTATAAGTGGATACACTGCAAAAGTTGCAGGAACTGAAATGGGCATTACCGAACCAACTACTACATTCTCTGCATGTTTTGGAAAAGCATTTTTACCATTGCATCCAACACAATACGCTGAGTTATTAGGAGAGAAATTAAAGAAACACAAAGTAAACGTTTGGTTATTGAATACCGGATGGGTTGGCGGAAAATATGGAATTGGAAGCCGTATTAAATTATCTTATACTCGTGCTTTAATTACAGCAGCTTTAAACGGCGAACTTGATAATGTAGAGTACGGAAGAACTCCTTACTTTGGATTGCACTTCCCTAAAGCTTGTCCTGGTGTTCCAACAGAAATATTAGAACCACAAAATGCTTGGAAAGACAAAGAACTGTTCAAAACCACAGCGCAAAATTTAGCCGGATTATTCATCAAGAATTTTGATCAATATGCTTCGGCTGCCAGTGATGCCATTTTATCGGCAGCACCACGTGTTGAAGCAATAGCGTAAAACAATTATAATTCAAATAAAAAAGCCCTCGCAAACTGCAAGGGCTTTTTTATGATCGATCAATTTTACTAAGGAATAGCTAAGCTATAAGTTGGTAAAGGTGTGCCATACGCAACATATTTTACAACGTTTGTTGATCCTGTTGTTTGGCTATAAAAACCACCATCAGAATAATTGAAAGGATAAATTTTAACGTAGTATGTACCGGTGGCCAAACCCGACGCCATTAGATCGAAGTTTGTATAAGTTGTTTTATTATCTGGTATGGTAAATAAATTTGCCTTAAAATATGAACTTGGAACATCAATATCAATAGTATTTGATGTGCTATACAAGATCATTGCACTTGTATAATTACTATTGTTGTTCATATTAATGGTAACTGCCACCTTATGCGATCCGTTCACCGAATCTTTTACAACTGCACTATTGAACGTATAGGTTGGTTTATCACAAACGCTCGTATTACGATACATAGTACCACTTCCTGGGAAATTTATTTGCTGGATACGATATAAAGGACAACCCGGTTTTTCAGTAACAATGTCGTACATACTTGCAGGTACGCCCGACAGTGTATAATTACCGGAAGCATCTGTTACAGTTTTGTAACTAGTACCAAAAAGGCTAACAGTGGTTGTATTTAATCCTGTTGTGTAAAGCGCGCCGTACTGATCTCTCTGTGCTACATTACCCATAATAGACCCCGTTGGTTCGGGCGTAGCTGCAATTGGGTCTGGCTCCGACTCTGTTTTCTTTTTACATTGAGCTAAAGCTCCAATGCATAAGGCCATAATTAATAGTTTTTTCATTAGGTGTGTTTTACGTTATTAATACGTGCTGTATACAGTTTAAGTTGGGTAAATTTAATCAATCCAACCTATAGATCTCCATGATCTTTGCCAAAATATTAGGGAAATCGATCTTAAGGTCGATCAATTCACCTGTGTGAACGTCGAATACCCAACCATGCACCAATAATCCACGCTCTTTGTGGGCTTGTTGCACAACTGAGGTTTTAATAACATTAATACATTGCTCCTGAACATTCAATTCTATTAAGCGATTGTATCGTGCGTTCTCGTCTTTTATACAATTCAATTCTTCTTTATGCAAACGGTATACATCTCTAATATTTCTTAGCCAAGGATTTAAAATACCAAGATCCGCAGGTTGCATTGCCGCTTTAACACCCCCGCAGTTATAATGTCCACAAACAACAACATGTTTTACTTTTAAATGTCGAACAGCGTAAGCAATAACCGACATTACATTAAGATCGCTATTGTTAACCAAGTTGGCAATATTGCGATGTACAAACACTTCTCCGGGTTGTACGCCCATAATGTCTTCGGCAGTAACGCGACTATCAGAGCATCCGATATATAAAAATTCAGGATTTTGCCCTTTTGCCAGATCTGTAAAATAATCCTTATTAAGTCCTAGTTTATTTTGGATCCAAACTTTGTTGTTCTCAAATACGTCTTCAATTTTCATACCTATACTAAAATATTATTCTCGGGTTTAAGAGGAGGTGGAATATCCTTTTGATCAAACATCTCCTGTTGACATATTTACCAGAGCCATGGTTCCCC
>CAYYUS010000463.1:0-3100 GCA_964474925.1 uncultured Akkermansia sp.
CCAACTCAAGGTGCTGTTGAAATTAAAGTGGACAGCAAAGAGTTTTCACTGAACGTAACTTTTGCAGTTGACTCAGGCGGTACACCGGTTGCTGTAGCTCCTAATACTTGCGCTTATGGTTGGAAAGTTGAGTGGAAACACAAAAACAAAACCAAGAAAAAAGTATTTGGTTATGTTTAATAGATAATATAAAAAAATTAAAAAAACCCTTCCGAAAATTCGGAGGGGTTTTTTGTTTGACATCTACCCTTTTTAACCGCAGAGCGCTAACGCTTCACAGAGGTTTCGCAGAGGTCGCAGAGGATCACCAATACCCAATCATAAAAAGAAAGCGTAGCTTTCTTCTCTGCGTACTCTGCGAAACCTCAGCGTAGGCCGAAGGCCGCTCTGCGGTTAAAATATGCAGGTAAATTTGTTAAACGGCACCATTCTTGCATCAAATAGTGTAAATTCGTATACAATGAAAACATTTCTACTTGGCCTTTTAGTGATCTTTACTTCGCAAGCATTTGCACAACAATCTATGAGTGCCAATACTTCTTCGGTGTCAAATTGTCTTTGCACAGGTAATATGTGGGATCTTTCAATTCCATTTAAACCAAATGTTACATTTACGCAAACCGGAGTAACACATCGCATTTTGTTCACCAATTATAATTTCAATATTCCTGCCTCATGTACTGTAACAGGATACGAAGTAAGTTTTTCGTATACCAGCAACATAACTAATCACATCGTAAGAGATTCGATGGTGTATTTATTAAATGCTAATAACATTGCAGGAGTCTCTCAAGAATTATCAACTCCAAATTACGTTGGTAATGGAAACATCACCTTTGGCGACCCAACTAATTTATGGGGAGTATGGTTAGGAGCTCCCGATATAAATAATCCAGGGTTTGGATTCAATTTCAAATTATATTCAGCTAACCAAGGCGTTAAATTTGGTTTTACCAATGGTGCAACTATTACTATTCATTATATTCTTGCAAGCGGAATAAAAGAATCGCAAAGCGGAAGTGCTACCACAAAAGTATTTTTAAATAAAAAGAATGTAGTATTAAGCACCGATCTTCCTGAACATTCGGAAGTAACTATTTATAATATCCTCGGAACAAAATTACTATCCACGCGTTTGGATGCAAACTCAAGTAAAGAATTGGATCTTTCGAATTTGAGTGAGGGGATGTATGTTTATACAATTAGATCGGGGAATAAAGAACGAAGCGGAAAGTTTATCCTGGAATGATCTCGCCTTTTTAACCACGGAGGCACATGGAGTTTTTTCACGGAGGTTCATAGAGACATAATAAACAAAAAGCTCACCAAAATGGTGAGCTTTTTTATTTCTCCGTGAACCTCTATGTGTACTCTATGTACTCCGTGGTTAAAAAGCGTATGCTATCCAAACGCATTAAACCCCGTCACATCCATTCCTGTTATCAGTAAATGAATATCGTGCGTTCCTTCGTAAGTAATTACGCTTTCTAAATTCATCATGTGGCGCATAATTGGATATTCGCCGGTAATTCCCATACCGCCATGAATTTGACGAGCCTCGCGTGCAATTTGTAAAGCCATGTTTACATTGTTACGTTTAGCCATACTAATTTGTGCAGGCGTTGCGCGGTTCTCATTTTTTAAAACTCCCAAACGCCATGTTAGCATTTGCGCTTTGGTGATCTCGGTGATCATCTCTGCTAATTTTTTTTGCGTTAATTGAAACGCACCAATTGGTTTTCCAAATTGAATACGCTCTTTGCTATAACGCAATGCGCTATCGTAACAATCCATCGCTGCACCAATTACGCCCCATGCAATTCCAAAACGTGCGCTGTTCAAACAACCTAAAGGACCTTTCAATCCTTTTACATTCGGAAAAATATTTTCTTTCGGAATTTTTACATTATCAAAAACTAATTCGCCCGTAGAGCTTGCGCGTAAACTCCATTTACCATGTGTTTCAGGAGTTGTAAATCCTTCCATGCCGCGTTCAACTATCATTCCGCGAATATCGCCTGCTTCATCTTTTGCCCACACAACGGCAATATCTGCAAAGGGTGAATTACTGATCCACATTTTTGCACCGTTCAATAAATAATGTGTGCCTTTATCTTTAATGTTGGTGATCATTCCACTTGGATTACTTCCATGATCAGGCTCTGTTAATCCAAAACAACCCATTATATCTCCGGCTGCTAATTTTGGAAGGTATTTCTTTTTTTGCTCTTCGCTACCGTAAGCATAAATTGGATACATCACTAAACTACTTTGTACCGATGCCGTTGAACGCAAACCACTATCGCCTCTTTCTAACTCTTGCATAATTAAGCCGTACGAAATTTGATCTAAACCCGGACCACCATACTCCGCAGGAATATACGGACCAAACGCGCCAATTTCGGCTAAACCTTTGATCCACTGTTTTGGAAATTTTGTTGTTTGACAAGCTTCTTCCACAATTGGAGTTACTTCCTTTTTTACCCAAGCGCGGGCGGTTTCACGGATCAATTTATGTTCATCGCTTAATAGTTCGTCCATTAAGTAATAATCGTGTGCCTGAAAATTATCGCTAGCCATATAAATTTAATTTGAGCAAATTTAAGGAAAAGGAATGGGAATAAGAGAATTTAAACGCTATTTAGATGCCCCTTAAAAAGTATTTTTTATTGGATTATTATGCGCCTTATCGGGCCATCGGCTTTAGCCAACTTGTAAAGCATAAATGCCGCGCCACCGCACATTGCCAGGCTAACGTGTGCGGGGTCTTTTGCCTTATGGGCAAGCTTACGCACGAGCTCGCTCAAAAGTCCACTGGACTTTTGCCGTGCCACGTTGCGGCATTAATGCTTTACTTCGTTGGGCTATCGCCTCTGTCCCGGGCGTGGCGGGACGGTAAAAGAGGCAGGCAGATTCAGGAAAAAGATTTACAAGTTTACTTTATTTCTTCAAAATCAACATAGTCGCCATCCGTAGAATTGGCTTTTGGCGACTTATTTTGCTTTGGGTCGGATTCTACTGTAACACTGCCCTCAGGCCTGGTAGACTGGTTATGATTATGCGTTTCGTATTTGTTATAGATCACCGTTTTTTTTACGCT
>CAYYUS010000464.1:0-3098 GCA_964474925.1 uncultured Akkermansia sp.
CTAATTTATTGAATCCACCTTAGTAGCTCGTGCTTTAACAAATCGCCGAACTATTCAATAATACCCCTTAATTTATTTGTTTTTTAAAAAAAAATGTAGTTATTTGTTGAATAACATTTAATTTGTATGGTTACTACCCTCGACATATCTATTGAAAAAACAACTAAATCAAGAGTTGGAGAATATGATGTAAACGACGTTCCTTTTGGAAAGTGTTTTAGCGATCATATGTTTGTTGCTGAATATGCCGATGGAAAATGGCAGCAAGCTTATATTAAGCCTTACCAAGATATCCCTATGAGCTATGCCATGAGTGCTTTGCATTATGGCCAGGCTATATTTGAAGGAATGAAGGCCTACAAAAATGAAAAGGGAGAAGTTTCTTTATTTCGCCCGGATGCAAACTATAAACGCATGAATAAAAGCGCGGTGCGTATGGCAATGCCCGAAGTACCCGAAGATATTTTCATGAACGGAATTTTTGAATTATTACGTTTGGATTCAGCATGGGTTCCATCTAGCGAAACAGGAAGTTTATATATTCGTCCGTTCATTATTGCAACCGACGAAGCCATTGGCGTAAAAGCAAGTGAGACGTATAAATTCATTATCATTACTTGTCCTGCAGGTAAATATTATACCGAACCTATTAAAGTATTAGTGGAAACAAATTATATCCGCGCGGTAAAAGGTGGAATTGGATTTGTAAAAGCGGCAGGTAATTATGGAAGAAGTTTATATCCAACAAAACTGGCTCAACAAAAAGGATACCAACAAGTAATTTGGACCGATAGCGAAACACATCAATATGTAGAAGAGAGTGGAACAATGAATTTGATGTTTGTTATTGGAGATACCGTTGTTACTCCGGGATTAAGCGATACCATTTTATCGGGAATTACACGTGATAGCGTTTTAACGCTTGCGCGCGATTGGGGTTTGCGTGTTGAAGAACGCAAGATCAGTATCTTCGAAATTATTGAAGCGCACGAAAAAGGAATTTTAAAAGAAGCCTTTGGTTGCGGAACAGCAGCAACCATTGCTCAAATTGTTGGTATAGGCTATAACGGAAAAGATTATCCATTGCCTTCTATAGAGTCACGAAAATTCTCTCCTAAAGTTGATGAAACACTTCGTAATATCCGTAAAGGTAGAGAGCAAGATCCACACCATTGGATGGTGAAAGTCTGTTAGACATTTTATCAAATAAAAAAGCCCTGATATTTGTCAGGGCTTTTTGTTTTGCATTAATGTACATCGATTTTGTTTTTAACCGATATGTCACCCCTAAAGGGGTTTTATTCAACACGCGATCTTTTTTACCGATATGCCGTCCCTACGGGACTTTAATGAATAGCCCCAATAGGGGCGGCATATAGGTAAAACACAAATGAAAAGGAATTCAAAGCCCCTTTAGGGGCGACATAATTTAAAACGGCACAAACGTCAACCCGATCGTAAAATTAAATCGTTGCGTTGGATATCTCTCCCAACGATAATAACGTTGATTAGCAATATTGTTTGCTTTTACAAAGAAGCTTAGCATTTTACTGTAACGATATTCAGCTTCCAAATTCACATCTACTAAACCATTGATCTGCTTTGGTTGCAGTGATGTTGTAACATCTACAACTTGTGTTTGAACCCATTGCTTTCCGATCACAAAAATATCTCCGCGTACAATGATCTTGCTTTTTAAATTATAGATCGCTGATAAAGTAAGGTCGTAATCAGGTTTATGGTACGCACGCGTTAAGTTCTTTGTTTTGTAGATGTAATAATTTCCTGTAGCAATAAAATGCATCTTCTCGCGCAATTGATACTTTAATGCACCACTAATATTCATCACCGATGCATTATCGTACAAAATATTAAAATGATTATATAAGGTATTTGCCCCACTATAATCTATATTGTAAAAATGCAAACTATCCATTTGGCTATAACTTCCTTTTACATCATAACTTGTATTGCTGCTCAAATTTCCCTTTAATCCTAAAAATAAATTATACTTATTATTTGTATTGGTATAACTAAGCGTGGTATCTACAAAAGGATTTTCGCCGGTAAGCGATCTCATACTGTTCTTTATCAATCCTCCTGTTGCACCTGCATAAGGTATCACCATGCTTTCGTATACATCGTATTCCACATTTAATTGCGGATAACCATAAAAAAGCGTTTTGCCTTTGAAATTATCCAAAGTCCCATTTAATACTAAAATAGCTTTCCATATATAGCCATGTGCTTCAAATGCAGGAGCAACAGAGATGATAAGGTCGTTCAATGTATCATTACTTTGTTTGTGATTATAATAATTAGCGCTAATGTCAATATTTAGTTTTTCCTTATTGATGAACTTGGTAAGATAGGCGCTGGCACAAATATTATTCTCAGCTTCTTGATTTAGATTTTGCAAATTATAGAATGATAAACCGATGATGTGATTCATGTGCGTGCTATCGGTATAATGACTTTGCAAAAGCAGCTTAGGCTCAATTAACTGGTAGCGTTGTTTGGTATAATCGTTCTTTAGCGTGTTTCTATTAGCGTTATAACCATAATAATGCACAACGTTCCTTGAATAATTTAAGTCGCCATTAAGTGTATGCTTTTTGTAGAATTTCTTTCCATAAACATTCGCTATGTTATCGCTAAAGCCTCCAAATCCTGTTGAATCTAATGTTGAAGAACTTGAATAATGTTTTAAATGCGCTCCATAAGCCATATCGCGCGATCGCAAATTACTTACAAAAAATTCTCCATATGGACTATTATACAGCGGACCATAACCTACTTTAATAAGCGAGTGGTATAATTTAGCAAGTGGTTCGTTCTGCATTTTGGCCGATTCGATTTTTTGCACTTGATATTTTGGGAACAATGGATTGCTTGCAATTCCGTATTTAATATTGGTGATTCTTTTTACGGTATCTTTTATATCCGGTTGATCGTTTACTTTATTAGATTCTTTTATCTCTGGCTTAAACGTGCTAAGCGCGTTAAATGTATTATTGTTCACGTTGGTTTGCGCCATTGAAATAGCAACCTGGATCAGGATCAGGAGAACGACCAATACCCAGGTCACAATTTTTTTA
>CAYYUS010000465.1:0-3082 GCA_964474925.1 uncultured Akkermansia sp.
AATTGACAATGCAAATTTTTTATATAAAACCGGGTATACTTTAAGTTCATCTAACATTGCTTCGGCTGGAGTTTATCAAACAACATTGAGCGGAAGTTTTGACGCGTATCTTGTAAAATATAGTTCAAGCGGTAATTTTATTTGGGGTACATATTTTGGAGGAACGGATGTTGAGGCAACATACACTATTGACCACGATTCGGGCGGAAATATCTTTGTTGGAGGTGATACATTTAGCGCTTCAAATATTTCAAGTACAGGCGCTCATCAAACAACTTATGGTGGAGGAATTGATGATGCTATGATATTTAAATTTGATGCAACAGGACAAAGATTATGGTCAACATACTATGGCGGCACCGAACACGATATTATTGGCGCGCTAACCATTGATGCAAACAATAATGTTATTGTAACTGGTCACTCAGAAAGCACTAACGCCATTTCAACACCCGGGTCTTATCAAACCATTTATTCATCGGCGTATGATGTATTCATCGCAAAATTTAATTCCGCCGGCGTTAGACAGTGGGGAACATATTATGGCGATACAGGTGCCGACGAAGGATGGGGCGCCGACACGGATGCAAATGGAGATATTTATATTACAGGATTTACTTCATCTGCATTTAGTATTTCAACTCCAACTGCTCATCAATCAACATTGGGCGGAGGAAATACGGATTGTTTTTTAATAAAGATGAACGCTGCAGGAACTAATTTAATTTGGGGAACATACTATGGTGGAAGCGGAGATGATGGTGGAACATCAGTGGAATTAGATCCAACAGGAAAAATATTTTTAGTAGGAAATACATCAAGCACTAACAGCATTGCATCTCCTTTAAGTTATCAAACAACTATTGCAAGCGCAGAGGATGGATTTATTGCTTCATTTACCAATAATGGGGTGAGACTTTGGGGAACTTATTTTGGTGGAGCAGATACAGATTATATCAACGATCTATTTATTGATGCAAATAAAGATCTTTTGTTTTGCGGACAAACATTAAGCAGTAATGGAATTAGTACCACGGGCGCTTATCAATTAAACATTGCAAACGCCAGCAATTACGATGCTTACTTTGCTAAATTCACAAATGCAGGCCTCATAAAATTAGGGACCTATTATGGCGGTTCTGAAAGTGAGAACTCCAAAGGAATTGTGGTTGATACACAAGGTAAAGTTTATCTTTCGGGCGAAACCACAAGCACAGCTGGAATTTCTAATGCAGCTTCAACGTCCTCTGTTTATCTAGGCGCAGGCGATGTGTTTCTTTCAAAATTTTGTATTGAATCGGTAATACCTGTTACACCGGCCGGAACCTCAACCATTTGTTTGGGAGATACAATTACCATAAGTGCATTGTCAGGCTGCCAAAGTTATTCTTGGAGTACAACGCAAACTACCTCATCTATTTCAGTGATCTACACAACATCCATCGGAACATATTCATATGCAGTAACCGTAGTTGATGGCGATGGTTGCGATGGCAGCTCGGATACAATTTTTGTGAATGTTTTGGATTGCACAACGGGATTAACTGCAAATACTAAAGAGAATGTGATCAAAGTATTTCCAAATCCAGTTTCGAACAAATTATTTATAGAGAGCACGGAAAATGCGTTTAGCTATAAAATAGTTGATGTGTGCGGTAAAGAATTACTGAGAGAGAACAAATTCTCCGCCGAATGGATAGACGTTTCGGGATTACAAACCGGAATGTATCTGATAGAGCTGGTTTATAAGGACAAAAAAGAAGTAAAAAAATTCCTCAAAGAATAATTTAATAATAAATTTGCACTCAATTACGATCATGGATAATAAAGCACTTTTTGAATACATTTTAAATTTGGCCGACGATAAATTGGTATTGGCTCAACGTTTAAGCGCGTGGACAGGCCATGGTCCTTTTTTAGAAGAGGATCTTGCGCTTACAAATATTGCATTAGATATGTTTGGCACAGCCAAATCGCTTTTAGAATATGCGGCAAAAATTGAGGGCAAGGGAAGAACAGAAGATGATCTGGCCTTTTTTAGAAATGAAAGACAGTTTACTAATTGTTTGATCTGCGAACAAGATAACGGCGATTATGCAAAAACAATTTTGCGTCAAGCCTTCATGGATTCGTTTGATTATTTATTATACAGCCAACTTGCAAAAAGCAAAGATGAGACCTTAGCGGGCATTGCTGCAAAATCAATAAAAGAAATCACCTATCACAAACGCCACTCACACAGTTGGGTTGATCGTTTTGGCAACGGAACCGAAGAAAGCAAAACACGTTTGCAAACTGCTATGAACGAATTGTGGCGCTTTACCGGCGAGTTTTTCGAAACAACTGATAGCGATAAGGAATTGGCCAAACAAAACATTGCGGTGGATGCTTCAACTTTAAAGGGCGCTTGGGAAAAAGAGATCCTTACGTTACTTCAAAAAGCGAATGTGACTATTCCTTTAGATGCATATATGCAAACAGGCGGCCGAAAAGGTGTTCACACCGAGCATTTAGGTTTTTTACTTTCCGAAATGCAAGTGCTTCCACGCATGTTGCCCGATGCAAAATGGTAAATAAAATATTTTTCATAATATTTTTATTCTTGCTTTGCGAAAACATAAAGGCGCAAGACACAACTATCACTTTCACAAAGGCAGAATTCCAAACTGTAAAGTATCTAAAGCAAGCACTCGGAAGTTTCCCACAAGACTGCAAGATCTCGTATTACAAAATGTCGATGAATCTGAGGGGCTCCGAAAAAGTGGCCGTGTTCGACTCAAAGGATCCGTCTTCTGCGCAACTACCCAATGCCTTTATTGAAATGCTTAAAAAAGATGGCGGAGAGATCACTATCGAAAAACTTAAAACGGGCTGCGCCAGCAATCGGTATAATAAATCGTTTAAGATCGTTGTGAAATAATGGCAAGCTTCAAAGAAACCTGGAAAAAATTTTCGCCTTATTTTGTCGATATATGGCAATATATCGTTATCATTCTGGTAATGATCATTGCAGCTATTTTTATTTTATAGCCACGGAGGCACCAAGTCGCGGAGGGTGTTTTTCTGATCTGTTGAAGCAACT
>CAYYUS010000466.1:0-3071 GCA_964474925.1 uncultured Akkermansia sp.
CACACAAAGCCGCCGCCGCATGAACACTAAAACTTAATTTTGTGTTTTCGGCATCCTTTGGGAAAAGCATGCTGGACGAGGCATCCAAGAGTATTTGGCATCTTAAATTGGTCTCTTCTTCGTAACGTTTTATGAATAATTTATCTGTTCTGGCAAACAATTTCCAATCGATATGCTTGGTGCTTTCGCCTTTATTGTACAATCTGTGCTCGGCAAATTCTACCGAAAAACCATGAAAAGGGCTTTTATGCATGCCGGTAATGAAACCTTCAACCACTTTTTTGGCTATCAACTCCAGGTTTTTAAAGGGTTCCAGCTGATTTTGGTTTATCGGCATAGCGTTGTTAATTTCTTGATATTCAAGTATAAATATAAGCTTGTTATTTTGTTAAATTTGCCTAATTGGTCGATATTTTTACTATATTCGTACAATTAACATTATTTAAATAGTGCCGGATTTGCGTTCGGCTTTTGCATTAAAAAACAAAAGAATATGCGGTATTTTTACCTTTTACTTTTAAGTTGTCTTTCTCTTTTCAAACTGGATGCTCAGATCGATACCAGTTTTTGGTTTGTTGCACCCAAAGTACCAGCTGTAATTGGAACTAGTTCTATTGGACTCCAGATCGGTTCTTATACCCAAGCGGTTACCGTTCGGGTAAGACAGCCCGCCAATGCAGGCGGAGTGAACCTTGTGTTTAACCTAGCTGCAAACACATCCACAGTAGTTAATTTAACTCCTTCCTTGGCTGCGGTGATGAGCGTTTTGGCCAATGCTGCAGATAACAAGGGCTTGTATATCAGTTCTACCGGTTCAATTTCGGCGAATTTTATAATGGAATCTGCTGTTAGCAAGGAAAATATCAGCATCAAAGGAAGAAATGGAATTGGAGATGATTTCTTTGCTCCTTTTACCAGTTCGATCAATACACTTTACAACGGTTTGGCAGGGAATAGTGCTTTTGATATTGTTGCAACCGAAGCAGGATTAACTACTTTATTGATCACCCCAAAAGGAAACCTTATTGGTCCAAGACCAAAGAATCTTACATTCATCACAACGCTTACGCAAGGACAAACGTTTTCCTGTCAAGAAGACCTTTTCACTCGTAATCCTGTTTCTTCAGTTGCAAGAGATTTTGACGGCGATGGCTTTATCGATATTGCTATGTTGGATCAAAAATTCAACTCCGTTATGATGCTAAAAGGAAACGGAACAGGGTCTTTCTCAGAATTTGGAGTTCATATTGTTGGTTCAACACCAACGCACATCATTGCCGATGATGTAAATAATGATTCTAATCTCGATCTTATCGTAAGCAATAGCGGCGCAGATAATGTGGCTGTTCTTATTGGTAATGGAGCAGGGTCTTTCGCGCCAGCCACATTTTTTAGTACAGGTGGTGGACAAGCGCCAACATCAGTTGCGTGCGGCGATATCAACAATGATGGTAATAAGGATATTGTAGTGACTCATAGCCTTTCGTTTGGATTCGCATTAATGCACGGAAACGGAGCAGGATCATTTACATTCAACAGTTCTTATGTTACACCAAATGTTCCTATTGACATCAAGATCTCTGACTTTACAAATGACGGCAACAAGGATGTTGTTATCTCAAACTTTAATTCAAATAACATTTCGGTATTTACTGGAGTTGCTTCGGGAACATTTAATCCTGCACCAACAAACTATGCAACAAGCGCTAATCCTAATCGTTTAGATGTTGCGGATTTTAATGCCGATGGATTTGAAGACGTTGTGGTTACACAGCGAGGAGCAAACACGGTTCGTGTATTTTTAAGCAATGCAGTTGGAGTTTTCACAACAAGTGCTAATTATGCTGTAGGAACCAACCCTGAGTCAGTAGTTACTGCTTTTGTAGATGCCGATGGTTTTCGTGATCTAATTGTTGCTAATGCCGGATCAAATAACGTTTCGGTTCTATTTGGAGCTGCTTCCGGATTATTTGGAGCTGCATTCAGTGGTAATGCTGTTGGTACAATGCCACGTCATATTGTAACGGGAGATTTTAACGGAGATGCTATAGCGGATTTTTGTACGCCAAATTTTAATTCGAATAACTATTCTGTTTTGATGGGAAATGGTACAAGTGCTTTTGCCCCAATCAACACGGTTTTACTTGGAACAGTAAATTATCCTGCAACAGAATTATCCGGCTCTATCATCTCGGCCGATAAAAAAATTGCGGTGTCTGTTTCCGGAGCCCTTGGCGGAGCATCGGTTTGCCCAAGTTATTACGCTGATCAGATCACTCCAACTACTAGATTAGGGATGCATTATGTGATCCACAGAACAGGAACACAACACGATCAAACTTACATTCTTGCACCACAAAACTCTACAAGTTTATCAATCACTTCTGCAACAACAACAAATTGGTTGATCAACAGCGGCGAAACATTTAAGGTGAATACTGCAGGAAATGCATTAACGTATATTCAAACTGACAAACCGGTTTATGTATTCAATGTGGGAGGTAGAGGTTGTAAATTAGCGGCTGCGCAAATTGCACCTGCCTATTGTGCAGGTTCGTACACCGCCAGTTTTACAAGAGAAAGTTCTGATTCTTTATTCCTAGATGTATATGTGAGAAGTGCCGCAATTGGTACGTTCACATTAGATATTAACTCAGTTCCAACGCCAATTGCCGCTGGTAATTTTACGGTTGTTCCCGGAACTGCAGGAAATCTTTTTGGAGCACGCGTTTATTTTAGCACTGCTACAATTCCATTAGGCGCTTATTGTATCTTAAGAAATAATATTGACCTTTTTGGTTTCTCAGTTGTAAATGGAAGCAGTACCAGTGGTAGTCATATGTCACAACATTCTAGTTTCAATTCTCAAACATTTGTTCAGGCTAATCCTGTTCCAACAGCAACTATTTGTTCTAATACAACATTTACTTTGCAAGGAGTAATTGGTGGCGGACCAAACACAGGAGTTTGGACTAGCAATGGCTATGGAACGCTTTCGGGTGGACCAAATCAAATTGCAAATAATATTTATACACCAAATTTATTAGATACATCATTAGTGCCTGTGCCAA
>CAYYUS010000467.1:0-3070 GCA_964474925.1 uncultured Akkermansia sp.
GTTAAAAATGTCCCATGAATATAATCGGTTTGTTCGATGTGGTTAAAAACGCCAATGGCTTTGCTGCTATCTGGTTTACCAGGACTAAAAGTTGTTTCCCATCTGCCTTCAAAATATGGATTTTGTTTTCCGGGTACAAAAGCAAAACGATTTGTATTATTGAACTCCGCTTTAAAAGGAATAATGTTCTTTTCTTTACGGTAGTGATTGATCCAAACCCCTTGCAAATTACCATTCACTAATTTTGTTCTGAATTCGGTATCAAACACTGGCATTTTAAAGTTTACCGAATCGCCTTTGATAGTTATTTCATCTACAACAATTTTTTCTTCGGCATTTTTAATAATGATCTGAAACTTCTTGCCTTTTTTTACAACTTCAAAATTAAAAGGCAATTCAATTTTGTTGATGGTGTCTAAGACCAAAACCGCGCGGTAAGTGCCTGGTTTTAGCTTGGCGCTATAGGATGTGAGTGAAAGAAAAAGAAATATATAAAGTAAACTACGCAATACGTTTTTGACTTAAAGCAACCAAATTACTGATGCGATATAATAAGCGTGAAGCTACATTGGCATCCCAATCGTTATTTTTTGCAGGCGTTACTTCGTTAATGTCGAATGCAATAATGGTTTTGCCACTCTTCACTACTTTTTCAATTAAGAACAAAATTTCTTCCGTTTCAAAACCTCCCGCCACCGGTGTTCCGGTATTAGGACATAATTTAGGGTCCAATGCATCAATATCAAAACTCAAATAAACGTTATCAGGTAATTCATTTACAATACGATTACAAATTCTATCCCAACTATCGCCGCGATATTGTGTGTGTTTGATATCTCTGTCGAAAAACGTTTTTATTTTTGGATTGTTGGTGATAAGATCCATTTCTTCTTGGCAGAGATCACGAATACCAACTTGTACCAATTTACTTACTTGTTTTATTTTGATGGCATTATACATCACTGAAGCATGACTGTATTCAAAACCTTCGTAAGCATTTCTTAGATCGGCATGAGCGTCCAATTGTAAAATGGCATAGCTGTCATGTTTTTCAGCAAGCGCCTGCATCATTCCTAAAGGGGTAGAGTGATCGCCACCAATTAATCCAACAATTTTATTTTTATTCATAAAATGAAGGCAGCGTTCTTTCACGGTTTTATTTAACCATAAACAGCCATCATGAATTTGTTTGGCGTTGGTTGCTAACTTTTTATTTTTCTCGTATGTTTTTCCGTTGGCTAAAGCATCAATACATTCTTCAGCTTTTTTGCGAAGTAAATTACTTTTACTGCGTATGGTTTTATTGGTTTCATCCATTCCAATTCCCAATTTCCAAGCATCCTTCACAATCGGATCTAAAAGATCAACCTGGTAACTTGCTTCGTAAATGGCTTTTGGGCCATTGGCTGTTCCTCCGCCGTAACTTACGGTTACTTCCCAAGGAACAGGAATTAGAACTGTTTCACATTCTTCTAAGTCAAAAGGTAAACCAAACATACCCGACTTTTTTTGACCAATACTATTTTGATCAAAGTTCTTTATTTTTTCAGCTTTTGTCATACGAGGTGTAAAGATAGGATTTTCGTTGTTTTTAGCCACGAATTACACGAATTTTCACTAATCTATATGTGCTAATAGAAATTAGTAAACCCAGTTTGAGTTTAGATTAGTGCTAATTAGTGAAATTCGTGGCTTAATTTAAGGCACGAATCTTTTTATCTTCCAGGCATTATTTTCCTGAACATAAATGATCCTATCATGCAAACGGCTTTTACGACCTTGCCAAAATTCGTAATAATTGGCTTGAACTATCCATCCGCCCCAAAAATCGGGACGTTTAATTGTATCGGGTGTGAATTTATTTTTTAGTTCTTCAACTTTTTGGATCAATTCTTCGCGCGATGATAATTCACCACTTTGATCGCTTGCCCATGATCCTAATTTGGATTCATAGGGACGATTATTAAAATACTCATCGCTATTATTAGGATGACATTTGGTAACAGTTCCTTCAATTCGAATTTGCCTTTGCAGATCAGGCCAAAAAAAACTTAAAGCAATGTTTGAATTTTTTTCCATGTGCTTTGCTTTTTTTGAATTATAATTTCCGTAGAACCAATACTGATCATTTTCAAACTCCCTTAAATAAACAATACGCGACGCAGGTTTTCCTTCGGGCGAAACGGTGTTTAAGGTCATCGCTTGAATTTCGGGAACTTGAGCCTCTAAAGCTTGCGCCAACCATTTTTCAAATTGTAACGCCGGACTTTTATT
Source organism: uncultured Akkermansia sp. (assembly GCA_964474925.1). Lineage (GTDB taxonomy): Bacteria > Bacteroidota > Bacteroidia > B-17B0 > Aurantibacillaceae > Aurantibacillus. The sequence goes on from CAYYUS010000467.1 coordinate 2,275, forward strand.
TACATCGCCTTCATTTAAAGTGCCTTTTGTAAAATCTTCACGAAGTTTAAGTATTTGCTCTCTTAAATGATCCATACAACAAATGTACAACTCAATTTTAATTAAAATGAATGATATTAATCAATAAAAAGAAATAATTTTGTAGGGTGTTAGGAAAACTGCTTATAGCTCACCCTTTATTGAACGATGGTTTCTTTAATCGTTCGGTGGTGTTCATCTCTCAATACGAACAAGAGAGCGTGGTAGGCTTTGTGCTCAATTTTAAAACACAATTCAAACTACGCGATGTAAGGCCGCAAGTTCAAAATGGCAATTTACCAATTTTTGAAGGCGGACCGGTTGCAAAAAATCAATTATTCTTTTTGCATACCCTCGGCGAAAAGATCCCCAATTCATTTCATGTACAAGATAATTTATATTTCGGAGGAGATTTTAATGAATTGCTTTACCATATCGATCACGAAAATTTAAGCGAGAATGATGTGCGCTTTTTTGTTGGTTACAGCGGTTGGGATAAAGATCAGCTAGAGGATGAAATTGCAAAGGGCTCTTGGTTTGTAGCAGATGCCGATCCAATTACCATCCTTACCACTAACACAGGTACTTTATGGGCAAACGAACTCGAACGCCAAAAGAAAACCTATAGAATTTTTGGAGATATTGGAAGTGATATTTCTATGAATTAAATTTTCTGTTTTTTTATTATTAGGGCGTGCCGGCGAGGCTCACCCATACAATTTCGAAGTTCGCTCGCCGTCGCGCTTTTCGCTACAAGCCTGCTTGTCCTTTGCAATGT
>CAYYUS010000468.1:0-3068 GCA_964474925.1 uncultured Akkermansia sp.
GCTTCTGCAGCATTAACATCATTAGCATTGTTTGCAGCGTTCGTAGGTATCGCAGGAATTTCTGCTATTGACATTTACAAAGCGCCTGTATTAGCAGGTTTATTTGTGGGTGGTATGATCCCATTTATTTTCTCGGCATTATGTATTCAAGCGGTTGGTAAAGCGGCAATGGACATGGTTCAAGAAGTTCGTCGCCAGTTCCGCGAAATTCCGGGTATCATGGAATACAAAGCAAAACCTGAATACGAAAAGTGCGTAGCTATTTCTACAAAAGCATCTATTCGCGAAATGATGATGCCGGGTGCAATTGCATTAATTACGCCTGTGATCGTTGGATTTATTTTTGGTCCTGAAGTATTAGGAGGTTTATTAGCAGGTGTTACTGTATCAGGTGTGTTAATGGGAATTTTCCAAAGCAACGCCGGTGGTGCATGGGATAATGCAAAAAAATCATTCGAAAAAGGGGTGATGATCAACGGTGAGATGTTCTACAAAAAATCTGAGCCGCACAAAGCATCAGTTACTGGTGATACAGTAGGTGATCCATTTAAAGATACTTCTGGTCCTTCTATGAACATCTTAATTAAATTAATGAGTATCGTATCCTTAGTTATTGCACCTTATATTGCTGTTGTTGGAACCGGCGCAGGTCATGGCGAACAAGTAATAAGCAAAGAAGTTGTTGTTTTAAATATCAATGGTGAAGAAATGACCTTTGCTTCAAAAGAGCAAGCTGATAGCGCTATGGCAGCGAATACAAAAAGCATTGATGAACTAAAAGGTTTATTTATTGTTGACGGCGCACACAGTTCAGTTGACTTTAGCGTGAAGCACATTATCACCTACACAAAAGGAACTATTTTGATCGATAGCGGTTATGTACACTTTGATAACGCAAGTGGATCAAAGATCTATGCGCGATTAGATATGGCTAGTTTAAAAACACAGAACGATATGCGTGATGATCATTTGAAGAATAAAGAAACATTCTTTAATGTACCTAAATTCCCTAAAGCCGTATTTGAAGCAAGCGAGATAGTTAAGAACGAAGGAAACATAATGTATCCTTATACAGCAAAAGGTAAATTAACTATGAAAGGTGTTACCAAAGATGTAGAGATGCCATTTAAATATATTGGCACAAACGATATCGAAGAAAATTATACCGACGAAAAAGGAAATAAGATCAACAGAAAAGTTGCTATCTCTGGTTTTGAAGGAGAGCTAATGATCAATCGTGATGCATTTGGCATTGGCGGTGGCGGAGCTACCGAAGATGTAAAGGTTGAAATAACCCTTGAAGCGCAACAAGAGAAGAAGTAATTCATATTAAATTCAATATAAAACCCCATCAGAAATGATGGGGTTTTTTTATGCCACCATCTTGCCTATTATAAGGCTTTCTAGGCCTTGTAGCTCTCCAATTCCCTCAAATAGCCTGCCACTTGCCAAGGCAGCCATACCAGTTTTACAAAGGTTCAAAAAAGTGTATGGAATCTGGCCTAATTTTACATCATAATATCAGAAGTAGATCATAAACCTTAAAAACCTACACTATGAACATCATCAACAACGAGCAAAAAATGTTAGACATTATTTTTGCTAAAAGAAATAAAAGTTACGGCGCTTACGCTCTTCGTTCGGCATATGGAAGCACATTATTCCGCTCATTATTTATTGTGTTTGTTACTGTAGCTACAAGCGCAGGTTTAGCACATTGGTTAAAAGATAGTCCTATAAAACCAAACATAAATGATATAGTTTTGGAACAGGACACCGCCGTTCGCGTGATCGTTTGTAAAATTGATCCGATAGAACTTCCTCCTCAACCAGTAGATAGAAGCGAAGGTGGTTCAACAAGCACGTCAGCAACAGCAACATTAATAAATGAGCATACAACAGATACAACAAGACAAACAGTTATTACAGATCCACAGCCAACAAATACAACAACTACAGCCGGCACTGGTAGCGGCACCCCTTCGATAACAGGCACCGCCGGAACAAGTACAAATGCCAATGGTGGTGGCGGCAGCGGTGATGATCCAAGCATTTTTGTTGACGAAAGTCCGGAATTTGAAGGAGGACATGCTGCATTACTCGCTTTTATTAAAAAACATTTGGTTTATCCAGGTCCTGCCGCTGATGTTGGCAAACAAGGAACACTTTACGTAAAATTTGTGGTGGACGAAAGTGGTAAAGTATCAAATATCCTATTACAAAATAATTTAGGGTACGGCTTAGACGATGAGGCCATGCGTGTAGTAAAAATGATCCCAAAATTTAAATCACCGGGTAAAGTACAAGGCAAGCCCGTAAAAACATATTATCAAATTCCAATCAAGTTTAAATTAGGTTAGTGTTTAATTTTATTGGACAAAAAGGCCGCCCTCCATTCAGGCGGCTTTTTTATTTTACCTTTTCGTAACCTCAACCAAATTTTTGCCACGGAGGCACGGAGACGCGGAGTTTTATTTTTCGCTAAACACGCAAAAACATAGCTTAGATCTATCTCCGTGCCTCCGTGGCTAAAAAAATCGGGCCTATTCCGGTTTTCCTTTGCCCACAAAACCACTTTTAGAACAAAACTCCGTGCCTTGGTGTCTCCGTGGCAAAAAAAAGAGCGTATCCTTTCGGAAATATGGTGTTATAATCAACAAACCTCTGTTTATAAGCATATGAAGCCAAACATTTACTAGTTTTCTTTAAGTGTAAATTCGTAAATATATAATTAAATCATGCTTCATTTCATTTTACAAACAGGCGCGGCCGTAGTTAACATGGCCGAAAAAACCGACTCACTTGCCGCGAGTAATATTCCAACCGGTATCACTGAGGCTGTAGGGCCCGAAATGATCACTGAAACAAAGATCTCTCTCATCGATATGGTGATGAAAGGCTCACTGCCTATTATGATCGCTTTAGGATTATTGCTTTTAGCAACGATCTATATTGTGGCAGAGCGCTTGATCGTTCTTTCAAAGGCAAATAAAAAATTACCAACGCTTGTTGCATCACTAAAAGACATGATCCACAAAGCTGATATTACTAACTCAAGATCATATTGA
>CAYYUS010000469.1:0-3064 GCA_964474925.1 uncultured Akkermansia sp.
AATGCTATTGAAGATGATCTTAAAATGAATTGGGAGTTAGATAATTTTTATAATATCCCAACGGCTGCTGTGATCACCAATTTTGATAAAATGAAAACTGATCTAAAAAATGTGGAGTCGGAATTATTTAGAGTATTTGCAGCATCATCAAACAAACATTTATTTAAAGCAAATAAATTGCAAGCGACAGTGTTGGCGCCAAGTTCTTACGTATTAAGCGGAGAAACATTTAAAGCAGATATTTTGCTTTCAGCCTCAAGCACTGAATTAACTCCAGATAGAATGACAGTTTTGATGGGGGCTAAATATGATGATGCTACAAAAAAACTCACTATGCCGGGGTCTTCGATCACCATTGCAGATGGCATTGGAAAATATGAGGCCTTGGGTTCTAACACAGGTGAACAGAAATTTGATGGAGTGATCCAATACAAAAACTCTTATGGTAAATTTGAATATTATCCTTTTGAGTCATCGTACATGGTTGCCGCGCCGTTTAGCGCTGTTGGTGCCGACAATATGAATGTAATGTATATTGGCGTTGATAATCCCATTAGTGCATCAGCTGCGGGTTTTGCTCCCACTGATCTTGTAGTGAATGTTTCCGGTTGCGGCGCTAAATTAAGATCGAATGGTGCAGGAAAATTTATAATTAGCGCATCAACAACCGGCACATGTATGATGACGGTTTCGGCAAGAACACCACAAGGATTAAAACAACAAGGTCCCGCAAAAGTGTTTAGAGTAAAGAACATTCCTCCGCCTGTTGCAAAAATAAATGGCAAGCCGGTGCTTTCAAGCTTAGAAATGAAATTAAACGAGCTCTCAACCCTTTCTTCTTTAGGTGCTATTTGTGTTGGTTTTGAATTTCCAACTACTACAATTATTAAAGAAGCAACTATTGTGGGCTACGATAAAAATGGTGCCTTACAAGAAACCAAAATATCAAGTTCTACTCTATCGAGTGAAGCAAAACGCATTATCACCTCAACACCGGTAAACAAAAGAGTTTTTATTGAAAATATTAAAGTGAGTATTAACGGCCAAAATATGACAGTGCCCGATGTCATCATTAAAAGAAAGCCGTAAAAAAAGCCCCGACAATTATCGTCGGGGCTTTTTACTTTATGTTAGTTCGAGTAGGCTCGCTTTTTCAGCGAGACGTATCGAGAACTTATTTCAACAATGTTACGTGACCAGTTCTAGTGTGTTTCTTCCCATCAATTGCTTTGAAAGAAACTAAGTATTGATAAACATCTTGTTTACCTTCTGAGTCTCTTACACTACCATCCCAACCTTTAGTTTGTTCGCCATCGTGATAGATCTGCTCTCCCCAACGATCAAAGATAGTTACTTCTATCTCAGATATTCCAACACCATATACTAAGAAAACATCATTTAATCCATCGAAGTTAGGCGTGAACACATTTGGAATATAAACACTCCAGTCCTTAGTTATCTCTATACAAACCTCATCAATTGCATAACATCCATTTTCACCGGTTGCTTGAATTTGGTAGCAACCACTATTTTGTGGTATGATCTGCGAATTAGGACAATCGTGACAAAGAACGCCTTCACCTAACACCCACTTAAGAGTACCAGTACCTTTTGCATTCAGATACATTGGATCATCAACATTCATTGAGAAGTCTTCGCCCGCATTAACTGTTGGTGTGTCATATACTACAACCATACATGTTGCTGTTTCGGTACAGAAGCCACCATCAGAAACCATAACAGTGTATATAGTAGTAACATTTGGACTTGCATAAGGCTGAGCAGTTAAAGGGTTACTTAAGTCAGTAGATGGTGTCCAAACAAATTGATTGCTACCACCTGAACTTAATTTAACTGAAGATCCTCTACAAACTCCAACTGACCTTGTTGCGCTAGCTGTTATTGTTGGAACAACATCGATAAGGATTTCTTTTGTCATCATACAAGCTACAGATCCTGAACCATTGATTCCCATTACTGTATAATTTGTAGAAACAGAAGGCGTTACTTTAACCATATTATAGGTCAAGTGTTCAAGATCCACATTAGGTGCCCATGAATAAGTCTCTGCGCCCATTGCAAATATACTTGTGCTCTTACCGTAACATACTTTCTGAACATTAGTTGATAAATTCAATATTGGATACTCCTTAACAATGATAGGGAATACAAAATGATTAAAGCATGGTCCATTTTGTCCGTAGATAGTATACGTAGTAGAAACCGTTGGACTAACCGTTACGAAGTTAGAATTGAATTCACTTGGTATCATTCCAAAGTGAGGATTCCAAGTGTAAGTACCCGAACCATTTGCGTTAATGGTAGTTTTTTGGCCTTTACAAAGTACTGTTCTCTCAGAAGTAGCAGTTACAATTGGTAAAGGTGTTACTCCTACTTGACGAATAGTACTAGAGGTACAAGTTGCAGCCTCACCAATTACGGTGTAGTTAGTTGTTACATTTGGAGACGCTATTACAAAGTTTCCGTTAGCTGTATTTAAAGAGCCAGCAGGCGTCCAAGTATAATTTGTTGCACCAAACGCAGTTAAACCAATTGATTGACCTTCGCAAATAGTTGGTGTTACCGGAGCAACAACAATTACCGGAAGAGCTTGTACCGTTACTGTACCAGACTCCGTTGGACTGTTACATCCTGCAACATTACCAAACGCATTGTAAACTTGATTTGTTGGAGGGAAGGTAGTAATAGTTGAACCTGTTGTGCTGCTAATATTAAAGTTAGGCGACCAATTATAAGTTGTAGCTCCACTTGCACTAATATCTGCAGTTGCACCAAAACACATACTATTAGATGTGACAGCAATGGTTGGATTTGGAATAGCAACAGCGCTATAAGATGTAGAATTGTAGCAATATCCATCAAAACCTTGAACAGTACCTGTTGCAAGTGCTGATTGAAGTATTGATGTTGCAACGATAGACGAACCATTAGTTTGATTAGGCGTCATACCTGTGAAACCACCCCATGTATATGTATTTGCACCAGCTGCAGTAAATACCACTGAATTTGGAGAACCGTTGAAGTTATTCATACACATTGTAGG
>CAYYUS010000470.1:0-3061 GCA_964474925.1 uncultured Akkermansia sp.
TGTATTCACACAAAAGAAATTTTTGAAAGTTTTGCAAGAGTTGGAGGTACAAAACAATTGGATCTTGAAAAAATAAAAAGCTTAAAACCTGATCTCATTATTGGAAACAAAGAAGAGAATGTGAAAGAGCAAATTGAGGAATTAAAGGAATATTTTCCTGTGTGGATGAGTGATGTGAATAGTTTGGACGATGCGTTTGATATGATGTTGAAGCTTGGAGAAATTTGCGGAAAGAAAACAGAAAGTGAAGCCATGGTAACGCAGGTCATTGAAAGCATGAAGGAAGTAAGTGATCTATTTAAAGGAAAACGCGTGGCATATTTTATTTGGAATAAACCGTATATGGTTGCCGCGGCTGATACATTCATTGATTCTATCATGAAAGAATGCGGCATAACAAATCATTTTAAAGATAAAAAACGCTATCCCGAGATCACTATCGAAGATCTAAGCGGTGCTGATTATTGTTTTTTGTCGAGCGAACCCTTTCCCTTTGATCAAAAGCATATTCAAGAACTTCAAGGGGCTGTAAAAAATTGCCGATTTGTATTGGTAGATGGAGAAATGTTCAGTTGGTATGGGAGTCATTTGCTTGGGCTGCCTAATTACTTAAAATTACTTAAAAAGCTGCTTTCTTAATGTCCTGAATCCCTTTAGGGACGCATCTTTGAGCTAAATTTCATCACTTTTCAACACCTCTCAAAATTACCACTGTTTATTAGTATTTTTATACGATGTTAACGCTCGACCCTAAGGAACTAACCATCCAAGTTCTTCAAAAATATTTACAGAACGCTATAGCTCCTCGTCCTATTTGTTTTGCCAGCACTATTAGTAAAGATGGCAAGCCAAATTTAGCGCCTTTTAGTTTTTTTAATATTTTTTCGAGTAATCCACCGGTTTTGGTTTTTTCGCCCGCACGTAGTGGACGAACCGGCGCCACAAAGGATACGTTGGATAATGTAATGGAAGTTCCGGAAGTGGTTGTAAATATGGTGAACTACGATATGGTTCAACAAACCAGTTTAGCCAGCAGCCCATTTCCAAAAGGCGTTAACGAATTTGAAAAAGCAAATTTTACTCCTATAAAATCTGATCTTGTAAAACCATTTCGAGTTAAAGAATCACCTGTGCAATTAGAGTGTAAAGTGATGGAAATAAAAAGTTTGGGCGAGAAAGGTGGAGCAGGTAATTTAGTTATTTGTGAGGTTATTCGCATACATATCCAAGATGATATTCTGGATGAGAATAAACAAATTGACACTAAAAAAATTGATCTGGTATCTCGCATGGGTGATAATTGGTATTGCAGAGCACACGGCGATAGTTTGTTTGAAGTGCAAAAGCCCATTACAAGTATTGGAATTGGAATAGATTCTTTTCCGGAATCTATAAAACATAGCAAGGTTTTAAGCGGAAATAACTTAGGTTTGTTGGGTAGTGTAGAAGCATTACCTGCCAATGAAGAGTTGGCGGCTTACAAAAGTTCTTTAAAGAAATTTAATAGTGAAGAAGAAAAACATCAATACGCAAAAACGTTGTTGGATGCTAATAAAGTGAAAGAGGCGTGGTTGGTGCTTTTAAATTAGGTCTCGATACAATTTTTTGCAAGAGACAGGCAAAAAATTACTCGACCTGACAAAGTGAAAATAAAATAAAAATAAATATAACATGGAAGTAACAGGAACACTAAAAGCAAAATTCGATACTCAAAAAGTGAGTGATCGTTTTCAAAAACGCGAATTCGTTTTAACTACAGAAGCAAACACGCCGTATCCACAGCATGTAAGTTTTCAAGTAACACAAGACAAATGCACAATTCTTGACCAATACAATGTTGGCGAAGAATTAAAAGTACAATTCAATCTTCGTGGCCGCGAGTGGAATGGTCCACAAGGCATTAAGTATTTTAATACATTAGAAGCATGGCGCATTGAGCGTTTTAATAACGCTTCAAACCCTGCAGTAACACAAACTGCTCAAGCTAAAACACAAAACACGCAAGGTGGTGGTTTTGAAAATAACTCAAGCCCGGTATTTAGCGCAAGCGACGATAACGAGGATCTACCATTCTAAGAAATCAATAAAAGGTCGTCGCAATACGTTGTGACGACTTTTATTATTTATGAAAAACCCTAGATCAAAAGTATTACTTATTTATACCGGAGGAACCATTGGCATGATGCACGATGTGGCCACCGGATCGTTAAAGCCTTTTAATTTTAAAGCGCTTACCAATCAAATTCCTGAATTAAAGAAATTTGATGTGGAACTGAATTCTATTTCGTTCAAACATCCTATTGATTCTTCGGACATGCAACCTGAAGTTTGGATAGAAATGGCGCAAACCATTCAAACAAATTATTCGAAGTACGATGGTTTTGTAATATTACATGGATCAGATACTATGAGCTTTACGGCAAGTGCTTTGAGTTTTATGCTCGAGAATTTGGCAAAGCCAGTTGTGCTTACAGGATCGCAATTACCAATTGGAACAATTAGAACCGATGGAAAAGAAAATTTAATTACAGCTATTGAAATTGCGGCGGCTCGTGGAAAAAGCGGAAAGCCAATGATATCGGAAGTATGTATTTATTTTGAGTACAAATTATACAGAGGAAATCGCACATTTAAATTCAATAGCGAACATTTTGACGCATTTAAATCACCAAACTATCCGCACTTAGCAGAGGCAGGTGTAAATATTGGTTACAATACAATGGCCATTGCAGCTCCGGGTAAAAAAGCATTAAAGGTTCATACAAAATTAAATAACGATATTACTGTGCTGCATTTATTTCCGGGCATCAGTAAAAAAATGTTGACGTCCGTTTTAACCACACCGGGAATTAAAGCAGTGATCATGCTCACTTTTGGCGCAGGTAATGCTACAACAAAAGAATGGTTCGTTAACGAATTAAAAGCGGCCATAAAAAAAGGAATTATAATTTACAATGTTACGCAGTGTCAACAAGGTGGTGTAGTACAAGGCATGTATCAAACCAGTGCTAAGTTGAAAAGCATTGGCGTGGTGAGCGGATCAGACATTACGTTTGAAGCC
>CAYYUS010000471.1:0-3058 GCA_964474925.1 uncultured Akkermansia sp.
AACGCAACTCTGAATTGTAGGTCACAAAATTATTTCCGTTGCGAATGTTTTGCGAGAAGCCGCGCATGTTAGTTGCCAATGTTTGGAACTGATACGTTTCGGGCTTTACAATGTTGATCTCGTTATTGAATTTAGCATTGAACCAATTATCTACTCCGCCTAAATAAAACAATAAACGATCTGTTCCCCATGATGTTCCTCCGGCCAAACGATTACACCAGGTAATTTGTCGGTGAATACGTTGGTAATGTCTTAGGTCAAATCCCGCAGTGATCAGATCGTGTCTTTCGTTCTTTATTTTTCGCCAGTATTCGCCCCACACTTTTCCGCGGAATCCATTCATGATATTTACCATCACATTGCGTGTATCATCATAGATCAATTCGCCACGCAAACCAACATAATTATCATAGGCCGGTTTTTTAGGAAGTGATTCATCACCTAAAGAAAAGTAATTGAATTTATCATTGCGATACAATACCGATCCTTTTGCACCTAACACTTCGTTGATGGGTAATTTAGCCGTGTAACGAATATCATGTATATGCGCACGGGCAGGACTTCCCTGAAAATCGTCGATCTTCACAAAACTTTGGCGATGCAATACTACTTGATGATCGATTTTCTATTTGCGATACTCGTACGACAATAACACTTCATTATCAACCGCACCACTGGTAAATAGATCGGCAATTCCAGAAAAACGGAAAGCACCAACAATGCGATGGTCTTCAAAAAGATCGCTAATACCTATTTTTGTTAAGAAATTTAATCCGGGATTTAAATACACCGGCGAACCACCTCCGGCAAAACGTTGATAGTTTGTTCCTAAATATGCATTGTCGAATTGTGTAACAATGTAATCGCTGTAAAAGGATGTGAAATAATTTTTTTGAATAGGGAAAGTGATCAGCCCGGCATTTTTAGAACGCTTAAGAGAATCTGCCGCTAAAGAAATTGCGGTATTGGTTCCTACGCCTTCTGTCTTTTTTGGTTCGCCACTCAAGGTATAATTATCAAAATCAATTCCGTCTTGTTTTTTTGTTGGCGTTTGGTTAATACTTGGCGAATTAATTTCGGGTTGATATTTTTTTGCATTGTAAAAATAAGGATCGAGTAGGGCAGGCTTAATGGTCATTTTGAACCAACTGTCTTTTGGTTGCGCATAATTCACCACATCTAATTTTCCTAAAGGCGTAACGGCCATATAATCTTTTCCGTTGTAATAGAACATTTCGGCAACATGCGTAGCGCTCAAATTGATGTTCTGATCTAAGATATTGCGATCGTAATTTGTTACTAATTTGCTTTTGAAAAAGTAACGGTAATGTTCTGTAGTATCAACAAACGAAATAGCGCTGTCAAATTCGGCAAGATAGCGATTATAGATCCCGTTCTTTTCGCTAAGGTAAGTGATGAATTGACTGGTGTATGATTGTGGAACGCGCTCGTCTATCTCGCTTGTACTTGTGATCCCAACTAACACTTGTGTTTTAAATGGATACGGCGCCATGTAAAGATCCATGTTCTTATTAAATTTATTAAAGAAAGCCGCATCGTCTTTTGCTTTAATGGTATCATTAATGCGATTACTTTCAAATACAATATATTTTGATGATTTTACAAAAATAGGATTGTTGTCATCCCAAATATCATTGGTGATTTGCTCTAAGCCACTATTGTTAAGCGTGAACACAAAAATATCGCTTTGGCCTTTTCCTTTTTTTACACCACTCACCACTAATTTTTTTCCATCTTGACTAAAAGAAAAGCTATTCACTTTTTCAAAGCCGGGCATATTGCGAATGTGTTTTTCTTTTGTTTCCGTATCGTAAGTGTGAATTACCATTTGATCTTTCAACTCGTAGATCATCATCACCGTTTTATTATTGGGATGCCATTGGATCAAAGGATAATTGTAATCGGGGATGCGCTCTAGCTTTGGACCTTTTTTTAAAATGCGTGTTGGTTTCTTTTCTTCTAAATTCTTTACGTACACTTTCATTTGGCTTAATTCATCTGTGGCATACGCAACATTTTTTGCATCCGGACTTAATCGCAATTGATAATAATGTTTTGCTGACCTGTATTTTTTAAGAACCGTATTGTTATTAATAGGAGAGGTGCGCGCCGAATCTTTGGTCATATAGATGCGGCGATTTTGTGCATCAACAAAATCGAACAATAAATTATCAAATGAAGTTCCTATCACAAATAAAAAAGCGTAATCGGGTGAGCGATTTATTTTTGTCATGTAAAGCAAACTTGGGATCTGCGATTCGCCATGCACATCCACAATATAATGCCACAATGCGTGCCCTGCATTTGCGGCTTGTTTACCTGTAAGTTTATTGAATTTGCTGATCTTATCATTCTTCAAAGCATCATACAATACATTATCGTAATAACTATTCCATCCTTCAGATAAATACTGCACCAAACCTTTTGTGAACCATTCGGGTAAATTAAGTAAGGTAGAATTTTTTACCATTTCTTTCGCGCTTCCTGAATACAGATCTTGATTGATCATTAATTCGGCAAGCGCGGCGCGAATTTGTTTATCCATATCGGCGTGGCTGCCATTAAAGTAAACAAAGATCTTATCGCCAATTATTTTTGTGGTTCCACCAATGTTCGACGATTCATCATTATTCAATCCAATATTACTTTGCTTAAAATCGTTTTGATTATTGTAAACGATCACATTGATCTTATCGTCAACCTGATGTTCTAAACGTTTTTCTAAAATGGGTAATTGGTTGTTGGCAGAAACTGAAACATATTTGGCGATCTCATTTCCGCCCGCATAAAAATAAACACGTATGCGTTCGTAGTCAAAATAGGTCCAGTTAAAAACTTGGTATTGAATTCTGTTCTTGCCAAAATCCATTTGCATGCCATAATAAAATTGGGCCTGCAGTTTTAAAGCAGAACTCAAAAGGAGAAATAATATAGCTACACTTAGTCTTTTTAACATGGGCCGGGACCTATAAAAGTAGCAAAAATCCAATAGGTTTTCAAGGAAATATAGGGTTTTGAGGGGCATTTTAGGTTCTTT
>CAYYUS010000472.1:0-3057 GCA_964474925.1 uncultured Akkermansia sp.
CCTGAATTATGCCCCATCGTCTCTATTTCCTCTTGATGAATATCAGCACTATTTAAACTAATACGTCCATAGGTAGCCAACCTAAAATGTTTATGGATATCATCGTTACTATAGAATCTGTATTTAGCATAAAAACTTCCACCTTCTACCTTCAAACCCGGTGTTGCCCTGTTACTCTGAAAGCTCTGTAAATGTACCATCCATTTTTGATTAATACCCCACATAATTTCCGGCATTAAATGATAATTAAGTTTATAGCTTTTGTTGAACATGAAACTATTCATTGCTCTGATACCGATTGACCCTGTAGGCATATTGCTTGCAGGCTCGGTCATTACGAAAAGCTCTTGCCCTTTAGTTTGTGCATGAATGAATAGTGCAATAAAAAGATAAATAACCGTTTTCATTACTGAATTAATTTAATGTGAAAGTCATTCTCGTTATTTTTCATAAATGAAGAATATTTGGCATAAGTTTTCGAATGCTTTTTAAACTCTTTTGCGGTTACATAACCTTTGTCAAGCACTCTAAATTGGTTTTCTCCAGTTAGAATTTGCGATTTGGTATCAATAAAAACAAAATTGCCTTCTTCTTTACCATCTTCAATAGATAGATTTAAGTATGAAATATATAACACCATTGAACCAATAAAAAAGCCTGCCCTTTCTACCTTATCTTTAAAATCTTTCGGAGTAAGGCTATGCTCAGTTTTTAGAATTACAGTAAACAAGTTTTTGTTTAAGTCTATTTCGACTTTATCTACGCCATTTATTGACTCAAGCTGTTTATAAATAGCATTACTGCACATAGAACATGTGAGCCCTGTAGCTACTATATCAACTTTTTTGAGTTGACCCTTAATGTTAGTAATGAATAATGCAGAGCATATTAATAGCAATGTTCGGTTCATAATAATTCTTGTTTATTTTATTGTTTCAACTGTTTTGCCACACGAAAGCATCTGAGATCCATAGTATGGGTTTTTAATTGTACTTTCTTTGCTTAACCAATTTGCTCCTTTTCCTTCGTTATACATGGGGCAATGATCGTAATAAATGGCATAAGAAGGTTTAATCACTTTCATAACTTCAAACATACTTTTAGAAAGTGAATTGAAATGTTCCCTTTGATGTTCCGTTTCGGTTACTCCCTTAATATGTTCGGCATCATAAGAAAGCTTAGTCATATATTTCATCCAAACTGTATGCTGTTCAGCAGCCATTTTATCCATTTGGACTTTATCTATCGCTTTGAATAATTCTTTTGCCTTGTTGCTTGCTGTTACTCCATCATTCGCTACTAATGCATCCTTCAAGCCAAAATAGACTGCATAAACTTCCAATAATTGATTCGCCATTTCCTTTTTGTTTGTGTCCTGCATCGTTATTTCATTCTTTACAGGTTGAGTGGGAGCAGTTTTCTTTCTTTCATACTTACAGCAACCGTGTAAATTTGCATACACATTATCAGGGGCATAGTATTTTTCGCTATCATAACCTGATAATGCAACTCGTTTTAGTATTGCATCTGAATTTGTTTTTTTTGCATCATAAGTAATAATTGCCAATTTGGTATCTGTATTCCATACTACCTTTGACGTTTTCTTTTTGTTACCTGCTTTTTCTATTGTTTTTTTACACATTTCACAATTACCCAATATTTTAATAGTGTCAGTTTTCGCGTTTGTAATTTGTGCGTGGCAAATAATAAATGATGATAGTAGTGCCATAATGCTTAATCCTGTTTTTGTCATTTTGTTTATTTTTTAATTGTTTGTTTTTATTGCTTTAGGTGTATTGGTCGCATTTTAAAATATCTTAACAACTTTCTACGAGTTTGTTTTAATATTTCAATCAAGTACTGGCTAGATCATCCTCTGTTTTAGTTGCAATGATCCCAGCTACTACGATGTCCTTTTTTTGAGCGGTCTTGTCTCCAGTTACATATTTACCGCCAGTTTTAAATTGTACATCAGGAGGGATACGCGCATCTTTTTTGGTTTTTTAGAAGTAATCATTGCAAAAGAAATGGCGGTTAACAAAATAATTTTCAAGGATTTCATTGTTTCCAGTTTTTAATTTTTATTGATAATATATTTTTAATTAATATCATGCCTTTTACCCATTGATAACATCTTTATTTTTAGCTTCAAAATATGTTTTTAATGCCTTTTCTCCGAACATATAAAATACTATTGGCGTTACAATCATATCTAACAATGTGGAACTTATTAAGCCCCCTAAAATAACAACTGCCACAGGATAAAGAATTTCTTTACCGGAAGCTTGGGCATCGAGAGTTAATGGGATCAGAGCCAATGCCGCCACCAATGCAGTCATTAGTACCGGAACTAATCGTTCCAACGAACCTCTAATTATCATTTCTTTGCTGAATTTTTCTCCTTCGTGTTCTACCAAGTGAATGTAATGAGAGATCATCATAATTCCATTACGAGAAGCAATCCCGGTAAGTGTAATAAAACCTACTAATGTTGCAATGGAAAAAGTGCCACCGGTAAGTGTAACTGCTATAACACTTCCAATTAATGCTAAGGGAATGTTAAGCATAATTTGGATGACAATGCGCGAAGATTTAAAATGCGAATACAATACTAAGAAAATTCCTAAAAAAGCAAAGATACTTAATATCCCAATTAACTTGGAAGCTTCCTGTTGGCTCTCGAACTGACCACCATATTTAATAAAATAGCCCTGTGGCAATGGAACATCTGTTTTTATTTTATTTTGAATTTCCTTTACTGTACTTCCTAAATCTCTGCCTTGCACATTACAGGATATTACTATCCTCCGTTGAGTATTTTCGTGATACACCGAATTAATGGCATTGGTATATTCGATATCGGCTATTTGTTGTAAAGGAATTAAATTGCCAGAGGAAGAGCTTATTAACGTGTTCCTTATTTTATCGATATTGGTACGCTCTTCATTAGTAGTTCGTAAAAGTATGTCAAAAGATTTTTGTCCGTCTAAAATTTGCCCTGTTACTTTCCCATTATAAAATATTTCTAAACTTTCGGTTATTTTTCCGGCTTGTATT
>CAYYUS010000473.1:0-3048 GCA_964474925.1 uncultured Akkermansia sp.
AGCCTTAAATAGTTTGGGTGTAGAGAATATGCAACGCAATAATGATGATAGAGCCCTCATGTATTTTAATAAAGCTACAAACGTAGCCCCTTATAATTACAAAGGATTTTACAATAAAGGATTATGGTATTTAAAAAACAATAATCCAAAAAAAGCTATTGAAGAATTTAATACCGTTATTGTGATGTACAATTATCCAAAAGCTTATGTAGCACGCGCATCGGCTTATTATGCACTTATGGATTACGACAAGGCTAGAAAAGATGCAAATAATTCGCTTTTAGTGGATAAGAATAACAGCAAGGCCTATTTTATTTTAGGGAATTGTTCTAACAACCAAGATGATCTACCTAGCGCTATTAGCTTTTACAAAAAAGCCATCGATATAAATAAATTTGAGCCCGACTACTACTTTAAACGTGCTATAGCCCTTGGGAAACAACAGAATTTTAAGGATTGCGTTGAAGATCTTAACTCATGTCTTGCCCTGGATCCAAACTATATCGATGCGTATTATTGGCGAGGCGTTGCAAAAGTAAATTTAAAACAAGATCCTTGCGAAGATCTCAAACGCGCAGCTGAGAGCGGAATGGAAATTGCGAGAGGTGCTTATGGGAAGTTTTGTAATTGAATTCGTTAGAGGCAGAAACCACGAAGAACACGAAGTTTTTCACGAAGAATACGAAGCTATATCAACTTTGCGTTCTTCGTGCCTTCTTTGTGAAGTGAAACGCTTCGTGGTTTCTGCTTCTATAAAGCTAAAATCTAGAAAGGACTCTGCTTCCTTATAATTCTACCAAACCACTTAGGAAAAAAGCGTTTGATCTTTACGGCCAATAATTCTTTACCGCCAACTAAAATTTCCTCGTCGTTGTTTTGAATTGCTTTTAAAATAATTGTTGCGCATTCTTCTGCACTCATTGCGTTTTCATGACTGGGATCCATTTTGCCGTGAGCACCTTTATCGGTAACCGCATTCAAAGAGATATTTGTTTTTATTTTTCCGGGGCAAACAATTAATGTTTTAATTCCGTCTTTTTCTGTTTCTAATCTAAACGAATCAAAGAAACCGTGCAGTGCATGTTTTGCGGCCGAATATCCTGAGCGTAAATAAAAACCAAATTTACCGGCTACGCTGCTTATTACAATTATATATCCGTTTTTTTGGCGCTTCATGTATGGAAGAACTGCTCTGGTTAAATTAACCGCCGAAAAATAATTTACTTCCATTAAGTCACGATCTATTTCAATGGATGTCTTTTCCATTTCCGAACGTTGACTCATACCTCCATTATTCACCAACATATCTATGCGGCCGAATTTATTGATGATGTTTGCTGTTAATGCTGTTGCTTTAGAAGTATCTTTTAGATCAAATGGCAAAAGCATAAGATCCAGATCAGGCAATTTAGTTAATGCGGCCACGCGTTTCAATTCATCTTCACGTCGCGCAGATAAAATTAAACGCGCTCCTTGCTTGGCAAGTTCCAAAGCCAACGCTTCTCCAATTCCTGAAGAGGCTCCCGTGATCCAAATTACTTTATCTTTAAAAAAACTCATTTACTACTTATCAAATGTACAACTTTTTGTACTTCTATTTTCTCAATGCACTTACAATCAACTTTGTTCTTACAATTTTCACAAGCCTCATCAAATACTAAAGCGTGCGCATCCTTTCCTAAGGGAGCCCAACGGCCCGGATGAATTGGGCGCTTAGGCGAATATAACCCAATAGCTTTTTTGCCAAGAGCTGACGCAATGTGTAAAGGACCGGTACTTGCAGCTACTAACACATCGCATAAATTGATGAAGGAAATAAATTCATCTAAACTCAATTTGCCGGTGATATCAATGGCCGTTGGATTTTCTTTGATGAAATTCTCTAACTGAACTCCATCTTCTTTTGTGCCACTAATAAAAATTTGAAATTTATCCTTTGGTAATTGCTCTATGAGTTTCGAAAAATTTGCTAAGCCCCACTCTTTGGCACTTCCTTTTGATTTGGGATGAAGTATCACTTTTGTTCGTTGTTTATCCAATAAATTCACAAATAATTCATTTCCCAAGGGTTTTATTCTTGAAAATCCATAACACTCTTGTATCACTTTCAGATCGATATTGGTTTCGATACTCAAGAATGAAAGTAATTTCATATTTAATTGCGCTTCGTGAAGCTCGGAGTTCTTCCGCGAAAGCTTAATAAGATCGCTGCATGTAAGCCAATGCCACAAACGATTCCTTGTTCCTGCACGTCTTGGAACTCCTGCCGCTTTTGCAAGTTGAGCAATTTCCTTTACAGGGAAAACATGAATGAAGATATCGAGATTTAGGTCCTTTATAAATTCGATCTGTGCTTTCCAATCCCGCTTTAAGATCTCATCGTAATTCACAAATCCATCCACATGCTCACTTAATTCAATGATGGATTTTGTATAGGTTCTTCCTAAAAATAAGATCTGGCAATCCGGAAAATTTGCTTTAAGTACACCGGCCATTGGCAATGTTAAGATCACATCACCTATAGAATCGGTTCTACTTAATAATATGCGTAGTTTACTTGCCATGGGCGTAAAGTGCTCTTAGTTTTTTATATTTTAAATATGTTGCGTAGGCCGAAATTTTAGAAACTAAATAACCTGCCTTACCATCTAAAAATCCAAGCTTCAAAAAATAATGATCCACAAATTTCGCAATAGGGTTTACAAACAATTTAAAGAATGGTGCTTTTTTTCCATTCTCAAAAAATGCTTTTGACGCAATGTTTGTAAAATACTCCACTTGCTTGTAATGATCATCTACACTGTAATAACTGTAATGCAAAATATCTCCTTTTAAATAGCCGGCATTTTTATCACCTTCAAATAATTCGTATTTATCGTGAGGATTTATTCCAGTCCATTGTCCCTTTCTGCTATCCCACAAACGCATTTTTTTATCAGGATACCAACCGCAATGCTTTATCCAATGTCCGCAATAATTGGTAAGGCGATTCATATAATAACCGTCTTTAGAAAAATCATTTTTAATTTCTAATGGCAGACTAACTTC
>CAYYUS010000474.1:0-3048 GCA_964474925.1 uncultured Akkermansia sp.
GTTGGATCGACTTGAATTACAAGGGGTTGGATAAACAATTAAAATGGATCATCAGGGCCTTTCGCTTGAAGAAAGACATTAACTATTCGGAGGCTTATATACAAGACGCCACATTTACCGACCTAAGAGAAGAAATACATCCTAAAAAAGCCATACACGACAAGCGTGTAGATGAATTACTACAACAACCCTACTACCAAACCTTTTCAGATAAAATGGGTTTTGTGCCTAACCTCTCGGTATTAGACCTCATATTTAATGAGGGGATAAAAGGGCATCAGTATTTGATTCTATAAGTTTTTTGCTGCGAATCTTGGGCTTGTTGGAAAATAAGGCGTGATTTGGTATATTAAATCTAGAAAGGTTTTAAAATCCGCGCGAGCTTGGGGTTTCGTAGATTTCAGTCCTTATTCAAAATAAATTCGTATTTTTATTAGTATGAGGTCATGTATAATAAGGTCTGTTATATACTTCATTATTCTTTTTAAGACTGGGTCACTTTTCTCACAGTTAGACCCTACCGCTGTAAAAAAGAGTAAGAAATACATTATTGGAAATTTCTTTCAAGACAGTGTTTATAAAGAATGGAAGAATAATAAAACCTACGATTACCATCTTGTGCAAATCTATTTTGGAGGTGGCAATAGCATGTTATTAAGGGGTAACACTGCAGAAGCTTTTAAGAATTCCGGTATTCCACCAAACGAAATATTAAAAGATGCACCGTATGACATGGGTGGCACAATTGGTTTTGATGTATCAGTAAGCAGTAGATTGAAATTTGGGCTTGCCATGTTGCCAACATCCTCTAGAAGATTTGAAAGTAAATACACGCAGTGGGATTTCATATGGATCTTACCTATTCAATATGAATTAAGGCATGTAAAAGAAACCATAAGTTGTGTTTCATTTGCGCTTAGTTCAACCTACGTGCTCGTTGCCGATAAGAAGTTTCGAAAAATGGGTTTTGAACTTTCATTCGGTTTTAACATAATAAAAAACAAGTTTAAAAACATAACAAATATCTCCTTATGTGATACGATCAGAACCTATAATGTAGCCAATGGAGGATATTCAATACAACAGATTAACGCAAATGAAGATTATCTCGAAGAAAAAAACGTTATAGGAGGCTCAGCGTTTATAAGACTCAATGTGCGGCTTCTAAAGCGATTCTTTTTATTTTCAAGTATTACCCTAAGTCAAAGTGGACGTTTTCACGTTAAGGAGAAAGAATTAATATTAAGGGACCAGTCGGTTCACATACCAAAACATTACGAAAGAGTTTCGGGCCTTGGCGGAACTTTTGGACTAGGTTTTTATTTTGCTAAAAAAGGCCACGCTGATTCTAATTTTTAATTCTAGTAAATGTGCAAAAACTTGAAATTACAAATAAGACGTGACGAATAAAAACTTTAAAATTAAAGGCCACTTGAAAATGGAAGAAAATAAAAACGATAACAATCCAAGCTCACAAAGCGTAACGCCATTTGCACAAACTTATTTTCATGGAACAAAGGCAGAGCTCAAAATTGGTGATGTTATTACAGTTGGCAACAACTCCAACTTTGGGCAAAGAAAGAATGCCAAATACATTTTCTTAACTGCTACCTTAGATGCTGCTATTTGGGGCGCTGAACTTGCTGCTGGAGAAAACCGCGGAAGAATTTATTTAGTAGAACAAACCGGCGAGATAGAAGATGATCCAGACTTAACCGATAAAAAATTTCCGGGCAATCCAACAAAGTCTTATCGTTCCATACATCCTTTTAAAGTTGTAGGTGAAGTAACCATTTGGCAAGGCCACCCACCTGAACAAGTTAAAGCCATGAAAGATGCTTTAGAAAAATTGAAGGAACAAGGGATCAATTCGTTGAATGACTAATTTATCACGCTCCCGCAGTATTCAATTTGTCAGAAACAATACATCAAAGAACTTCTACAAAAGTACATTCAAGCATACCGCATCTCCAAATAACATGATCCGTTTGCACCCAAATGCACTCCTTTGCACTGTTTTGTTATAGTTTGTTTTAAATTGTAATAGTTTGCTTCTTATGTCAGCTTGTCATAGCAATAGCTTGTCATAGCAACTATGTAGCAAGTATCCTGCACTTATCCCCCAATCATCCCCCAAGTATGTTTGGAGGGTGGTTATGACAAAAGTGCGGGAAACTAGAGGCAGTCCTTCAACTCCGCTCAGGAAAAATTTAACCCCGGAGCACATAGAGTTTTCATAGAGTTTCTTGGAGCTCCGTGAAACTCTATGAGACCTCTATGATCCTCAGTGGTTAAATAATGTCTCTAATTCCCCAATTTCAAACCAAAACTCGCCTTATTCTTACACCTATCCATAACTTCCACCACACAATTGAGTTCGCCTTTGGGAGTATCTTCGTCTATAAAATAAGTTAGTCTTCCGCTTTTGGCATCAAACTCAGCTAAGGCCCATTCGTTATTAATAGTTAGTTTGTATTCTTTAATTCCGCTTAGCTCTTCGCTGATAACAAAAACTATTTTACTTAATCCTTTTGCAGTTTTAAGTTTTGCCGCAGGAAGTTCTGTTTTAATTTTTGGAGCTAATGAATCTACAATTAAAACAAAGCCTCCAAAATTTCGTACCGAATAAAATACCGAGTCGTTTTTTACTATTGGTGTATAGGTATTATCTACATTTTTAAATACCAATTTATCTTTGAATTTCTTGAATTTTTTAGGCACTTCAAATCCAACAATGGCAGTGCTTCGCAAGGTAGCATCAAATGGTAAGATCATTAATTTTCCGGATGCTTCCAGCGTATTTTCAAAGATCACCGCGCCCGAGTTATACAAAGTATATGCAGGAATAAAGATCTGTAATTTTTTTCTTCCAAATAAAACATCTTCGTTGGCATTTGCAAAAATATCGCCCTGGATGGTTGGAGGCTCAAAATATTTAATTTCTTTGGCCTTTACACAAAATTCTAATTCGCTTTGGTTTCCTTTTTCATCTTTAAAGATCATTCGGATCTTATGAACGTTTGTGTCGCCGATCATTATCCTGCCTTT
>CAYYUS010000475.1:0-3043 GCA_964474925.1 uncultured Akkermansia sp.
CGATCAACTGCAATTTTTATTCCCTTATCTTCAAATACTTGATCGCCTTCCTTTAGCACGTTGTCAAATTCCAATTTATACGATAAGCCACTGCAACCTCCACCTTCAACGCCAACGCGTATAAAAGTATCAACCGGCTTGTTATCTGCTTTTATAAGTTCTAAAGCATGTTGTTTTGCTTCTTCTGAAACTGTTATCATGATGTAATTTATTGATAATTAGTTATTTATGACTATTTTATTATTTAGATTAATTCTAAATTCTATACAAAAATACCACAAATCTGGTATATAAACAAAAAAATAACAAAAGTTTAAAACAGCTGGCATCCCAATGAAAACAAGGGTATTTACTCCTTTACTAACTTTCATTGACATCAAATAACAACTTAATTAACAATGCTTTGCTGATAAACGTGTCCAGTTTAGATAAAATGGGCCTTCTTTTTTTGAACTTTTACTTCTTGAAATGAGGACCTCCATTATCATATTCCTAACACTCGTGTTTGATTGCATCCATTCGCAAACATCAACCATTACCATCAATTATATTTCTCATGCTCCATTTGCGATCAAAGATTCTACCGGACCAAAAGGTATTGAAATAGAGATCATGAATGAATATGTTTTTTGGTTGAAGTCGCTCAAGAAAAAAGACGTGAGCTTGGATTACAAAAAACATGATGATTATAATTCTATCATCAACGAAACTAAAAAAGACATCAAAAGTATTGGACTTGCAGCTTGCATCACAGGTTTTGAAAAAATGGCAGAAGTAGAATATACAACTCCCTATCTTAAGAACCTTTCATTTTGTGTAACTAATGGCAACGCTCCAGATGTAAAAACAAAAAGTGCAAGTGATATCACAAGGGCTCTTTGAAGCATGACCGCTTTAACTGTAGAAAAAAGCAATTTAAATAGTTGCGTTACCGAGATCCAAAAATTGTATTTAAAGGAACTTAAAATAAGTTTTTTGAATTCAGAGAACGACATCCTCAATAGCATTGCAAAAAATGTACTTCACTTTGGATACGTTGATGCGATTGATTTTTGGATGTATCTTAAGAAAAACCCTAATAAATTTCTTAAAGTTCAAAAAAGCCTTGATCAATCAAAAGAGACCTTTAGTTTTGTAATTCCAAAAGGCAGCGAACACAAAAAGCTCTTCGCTGAATTTTTCCTCACCTTCAAAGCCGGAGTTAAATACCGTCTCATCCTCGAGAAATATTTAGGAGGATTTATGGCTCAAAACATGGCCATCAAGTAATTTTACACTAATTTTACGGGGATCTTAATTACATGATAGCAATAGACAATACGCTTATTTCGGAGGATATTCTCGAAAAAAAATTTGTGTGCGACCTTAACGCCTGCAAAGGTGCTTGCTGCGTGGCAGGCGATAGTGGCGCACCATTAGATAAAGATGAATTGGATATCCTCAATAAAATTTATCCTAAAGTAAAACCCTACATGGTTCCCAAAGGGATTAAAGCGGTAGAGAAAAAAGGAACTTACGTTATAGATAGTGATGGTGATTACACAACCACCTTAGTGAGCGCAGGAGCCGAATGTGCTTTTGTGTATTTTGACGAAAATAAAATTGCCAAATGCGCTATTGAAAAAGCTTGGCTAGAAAAAAAAATAGATTGGCAAAAACCTATAAGTTGTCATTTATATCCTATCCGCATCACCAAATACAAAACATACGATGCAGTTAATTACAATAAATGGAATTTATGCGCACCTGCCTGTAAGTGCGGAGAAAAACTAGACGTACCCGTTTATAAATTTTTAAAAGGTCCACTTATTCGCAAATATGGTAAAGAATGGTTCAAGCAATTAGAAAAAAGCGCTAGTCTTCATTTAAAAAAAGATTGATATGAAAAAGATCTTGATCACCGGCTCTAATGGTCTGTTAGGACAAAAATTGGTTTACAAGCTTTGTAATAATCCTCACTACAAATTAATTGCAACAGCGCGTGGCGAAAATCGTTTGGTGAAAAAGGATGGCTATATCTATGAATCGATGGATATCACCAACAAAACCCAAGTGGAAACCATCTTTGGCAAATATTTGCCGGATGTGATCATCAATACCGCAGCCATGACCAACGTAGACGCTTGCGAAACAGATCGTGAAGGTGCTTTGGCAATGAATGCAAGTTCTGTAGAATATCAGGTAAAAGCTTTAGAAGGTTTGATGGCAAAAGATCCAAATTACAAACCACATTATATTCATTTAAGCACCGATTTTATTTTTGATGGCACACATGGTCCTCTCGACGAAAGTGAAAAACCAAATCCATTAAGTTATTACGCCGAAACAAAATTAATGGCAGAAAATATTGTGAGTGCAAGCAAATTAAAGTGGGCTATGGCTCGCACTGTTTTAGTTTACGGAATAGTTGACAATATGAGTCGTAGTAATATTGTACTTTGGGTAAAAGGCAATTTAGAACAAAAAAAGGTGATCAATGTGGTAGACGATCAGTTTCGTACACCTACTCTTGCAGAAGACCTAGCAGATGGCTGCATTTTAATTGCCGATAAAGGTGCCACAGGTATTTATAATATCAGCGGTAAAGATTACATGAGTATTTTAGAATTGGCGAATCGCGTTGCCGATTATTACAAATTAGATAAGTCGCTTATCAAACCAAGTAAGAGTGCGGATATCAAACAACCGGCTAAGCGTCCGCCAAACACAGGTTTTATTATTGACAAAGCCATAAATGATCTTGGTTACGATCCTCATAGTTTTGAGGAAGGAATTACTTTGT
This sequence comes from uncultured Akkermansia sp., assembly GCA_964474925.1. Classification (GTDB taxonomy): domain Bacteria; phylum Bacteroidota; class Bacteroidia; order B-17B0; family Aurantibacillaceae; genus Aurantibacillus. The sequence goes on from CAYYUS010000475.1 coordinate 2,783, forward strand.
TAGAAGAGCAATTAAAAAATATTTCAAAGTAGCTTCTTCAAAACCTCTTCAAACTCTTCATCCTTTTTTAATAATACAGCATGAAGCCCTACTCTTTTGGCGCCTTCCACATGATGTATAGTATCATCTATAAAAAGAGTTTCGGCCGGATCTAAATGATTTTGTTTTAAGACCAATTCAAAAATTTCCTTATCGGGCTTGCGCATATTTACTCTACACGAAAAATAAACCTTTTCAAAAAATTGCTCCAGATCACGCATG
>CAYYUS010000476.1:0-3037 GCA_964474925.1 uncultured Akkermansia sp.
ACTTCTTCCAAATGTTTACCCTCCACCACCAAGAGACTACTGGTCTTCAACCCATTTTTCTGAATCAATAAATTATTGGAGTTTTTTATGGGGAAAACAGGTTTCCCGAAATCATACTAGTAAGAATTTTGTTAGGGCAGTCAGATCAATTTAGAACCAATTCTATTTTAAATATCATAAAATGAACATATCCGAATATAAATCAAAAGTAGCTTCTCGATATACACCAGTTGAACCCGAATTAATTGCAAATAAAATAATTGAATCGGATTATTATTATACTTCAATTAAGTACGATGGATTTTTCGCTGTTCTAGAGGTTAAAGAAGGTAAAGTTGAACTTTACGACGGCAATGGAAATCAAAAAAAAATATCCTCTATTACAAGTGCTGCAAGTACAATTAATGTTGATGTTACATTTGCTGGTGAACTATGTGTATTCAAAAATGGTAAATCTACAAATAATCGGGAGGTTGCAGCAGCGTTAGATGAGCCCGATAAGTATGATATTCGTTTTGGAGTCTTTGATATCATTTCATACAAAGGGCAAGCTCCCCTTTTTGAACTAAATGAGAAAATAGCTATAATTAGTCAATTGGCTCAATCAGATCAAGTGTTTAGCATAGAGCAAACATTATTTGAAAGTAGAAAAGATATAATCTCTTTCTATAAGAAAATTGCTGATACTGAAGAGGGTGCCGTTGTTCGTTCATCTGATGGTCATATTTATAAAATTAAACCATCAATATCTCTTGATTTAATTGTACTTGGATATGCTTTAAAGCCTAGTGATGAAGAAATATTACGTGAGTTATTACTGGGCGTAGTCACCGATACTGGTGATTTTAAGATAGTTGCTAAATGTAGTAATGGTTTTTCTGAAAAAGAACGGAAAGACTATTTAGAGAAATTAAAGCCCTTAGTAGTACCCAGCGAATACACTGAAGTTTCTGGAGCAAAAACAGCTTTTATTATGGTAGAGCCTAGATTAGTGATAGAGCTCTCGTGTTTAGATGTAATTACTGATAATGCTAAAGGGGGTATTAGAAAAAGCGTCTTAAAATATACTAAAAATGAAGGTTATACCTATAAAGAACAAGCTGTAAGTATTAGTTGTATTTCTCCAGTTTTTGAGCGTTTCCGTGATGATAAAAATGCTACTACTGCCGATGCAGGAGAACATAAATTGAATTATTTTATTGATAAAAAAGGAATACCAGAAAATGTAGCATATGATAATAAACCTTCAAATATCTTATTTAGAGAAGTGTATACGAAATCAGGTAAAGGCGGAACTGCTGTACGAAAATTTTTAGGTATTCAAACAAACAAAGAATCTAGTGGACAATATTCTCCCTACTTAATTTTGTATACAGACTTCAGCGCAGGAAGAAAAACTCCAATGGAGCAAGATATTTACCTATGTGCTTCTAGTAAAGAAATGGAAAATAAACTGTCTGAATTATTAGAAGAGAACATAAAAAAAGGTTGGGAAAAAGTTTAAAAATACACTATGGCAAAAGCAATTGAATTTGTTGCAGATAATTTTAAGTTTGCAGCAGCCCTCACTAAAGTAGATCGCGATAAAGTATATGGTTTTATTGAATTAAAAGTTAAAGATGATTCAGCGAAGCCTTGTATTTTAGGAAGTATTCTTGATGATGGCAAAACACTCATATTAAATGGGTCAACAGCTCTTAAGACAGTAGATGCAAAATATAACGAGCTTGATAAGAAGCAACTAAAAGTAGTATATCAAAATGGCGAAGATGCCATTCTTGTGCCTTCAAGTTTTGATGGAGAGGTTAAGCTTAGTCAAGCTAGTTTTGATGATTTGTTTAATTTAGAAATATCTAGTGTCTATCAACTGGAATTCGAAGATTCTACAACTTTGAAGTCTGCTTCAGATTATTTATCGAATGGTAAGCTGCTCCGCTTTATTTTTAATTACAGAGCAGATTACGAAGGTGCAGATGCTATTTTAATTTCAAATTCAGAAGGTGTTTTTGCATTAACAGGTAGGATCATAGAATTCCCTTTTTTAGATAATCAATTGTCAACTTCTCTCGAATCTTTATTTGAAGAAACTGTGGAAGATGAAGAAATGGATTTTGGAATGTTATAAATAAAAATTATGTCAAGAAAGATAAATATAGCAGATACTAAAGGTCGAAATGCAGAAGTGGTTTTTAAGAGTTTTACAAAAAAGCCATTGATTAAATTAGTAACGCAGGATGGTGAAGAGTCTCAAACAGTGCGTGTGTTAAAATCTGTCGCAGATAATTCATATGATTGCTTACTTAAGGAGAAAGGTAGTGATGAAGGAATTGTTGATTCACTCATAAACAATAATCCTGAGTTCGACCCTTTATGGACAGGATATTTTGTATCTGAAACTAGTAAGGTCTTTATTAATAGTGATCTAAAACCTGTATACAAAATCCAGAAAACAGAGGCAATTTATTTGCCAGATGGTACTCTTAAGGAAGAACGTTCGCCAAAAGAAACGATTGCTAATATTTTAGCTGAATATCCAGTAAAGCCTGCAGGTAAGTTGTTGCCTAAAAAAGATATTTATAATAAGTTTGTATTTTCAAAAAAGTATCAATTATCACACAATAATGGGTTGACATTTGACTTTCTATTTGAAATGGCAAAAGAATTACATGAAAACGATTCAATGATTATGTTAGCTGGAGGTGCGAAGGGAAATGAGCCATTAGTTTTTCAAGATGGAGGTAAAACTTATCGCGCCTTTTTGGAGGGTAGAATTAAAGACAAATCTTATGTCCTACTAGTTCATTTATCAAACTTAGAACTTAAGGGTATCAGTAAATAATTGATTAATTCATGCAAAGATTAAAGCAACCTTACAGATCTATTTTAATATATCTAAATTTTGAATATTAAAATTTATTACATATATTAGTTATCATTAGTTTAATGGTACATGGTATTTACAATTGACTTACTATTTTAAAGCAACTTTTTAATGTTATTATTTTACGTACTTGGGTCCTTTAAGAAATTCAAAGAA
>CAYYUS010000477.1:0-3027 GCA_964474925.1 uncultured Akkermansia sp.
TATACACCGGCGCTGATCTTAGTAAAAACATGCTTTGGATAAAAATTAAGATTTGTTTCGGCAAAACCTGTAAATGTTTTACTTCTAAAACCATACATTGGGGCTAAACTAATATCTACTTTCTTGTCGAAAAAGCTATAGTTATGTAAACAAATACCGGCCATGAATCCATTGTACAGATTAAATCCTACAATGGGTAAATAATTGATCTGATTTTTTTGGGGATCAGGCAACTTGGTTAAAAAATTAAACTGCAATGGTTTTACTTTCCTAAAAATGCCGCTTGTTCTGCAGTAATTATTTTTGCGATTCACATCCGGCATAAGATCCAAACCATCAATTTTAAAATAATCTACATCACTTGGAGGGAAATCCAAATGACGCGTTGAATCGGAACCGTTGAACCATGCATAACCAACCGGCTTTCCATCTTTATACCCATAAATATTTACCGGAACAGGCGTTCCTGTTTTATTTTTTACAACAACTTCGTAGCTATTATCTTTATTTCGTTTAACACGTTTGATCTTATAATCGATCTTTGCATTTCCGGTGATCAAATATTGAGAGAACCATGAGAGGTCGTTTCCACTAAAATACTGTAATGTACTTACCAGATCTTTCATCTGAGGATGTTTGAATTTATAATTCTCGTAATAGAATTGCATGGCCTTATTAAAAGCTTCATCGCCCATGTAGTCTCGTAAATAATCGATCACAACTGCAGTTTTACAATAAATAATAGAACCATAATTAAAATTGGATAGATCCTGCGAATGCGTTTCAATTGGCTGATCGATATTTGCTTTTACGGAAAACAAATAAGCCGCTTCCTTTTCGCGCCAATACGCCATTTTATTAGCGCCTAAAAATTTTCGAGTTGAATCGAATCCAATTAACTCACTTATTTTATAGCTCGGATACTTTGCGCGTACATAACTCATTTCGTAGTATGAATTAATTCCTTCATCTAGCCCCGGATGATCGCGCTCATTACTTCCTAAAATTCCGTAAAACCAATTGTGACCAACCTCATGTGCAATAGTAATATCTAACTCCATTCGTGAACTAACTGATCCAATTACCGTAATATTCGGATACTCCATTCCCCCACCCGCCATAATTACGCCATCCACTGCCGATACATTATTGTAAGGGTAGTCTCCAACTAAATACGAGTAAAAAATGGTGGATTCATTCACATAATCCAAAGCGTCTTTCCAATAATTAAACTGTTTATTTGTAAAATACACCCATGTATCAACGGTGCGATTTGTATTTGGCAATTGGATCTGATCGTGCAAAACATTATAACGTTTATCGGCAAACCAAGCAAAATCATGTACGCGGTATTGCTTGAACTTAATGGTTTTAAATTGCGCACTTGATGCAGGAAAGGTCATATCTGTAGAATACTTTCCGGTTTCCATTGCCGTTAGTGTACGAATAACATTCTCGTTCAAAAAATTCTCCTCTTCCTCATTGTCTTCTCTATCACCTGTTGCCGAAAGAACATAATTTTTTGGGAGTGTAATGGAAACATCAAACGAACCAAACTCACTGTAAAATTCTCCTTGATCTAAATAAGGCATGGGATGCCAACCTTCGGCATCATACACTGCGGGTTTTGGATACCATTGGGTAATGTAATACGCTTGGCAATCATGACCTAAACGTGAAAACTTTGCATCTGGAATTTTTACAAAAAAAGGAGTTGTGATATTCAATGTATCCAGCGAACGTAATGGTTCGTTCAGAATTAATTTACAGATATCGGGGTTTTGTTCATCGTATTCTATTTTAACCGACTTTCCATCCACCTTAAAATCCAAACTATCAATATACCCTCGTTCCTCTTTTTTAGAAAAATATAATTCTGACTTTTTTAATTTGAGTAACTGCTTTGCTAAAGCTGTTTGGTTGTTCTTATAACCATTAGGCCATAAGTGAAAATAAATAAAGCTGATCGAATTACTTGCGTTATTAATGTACTGCAACTCTTCAAAGGCTTTTAAACTATGGTCAACATCATTGAGCTTTACGTCAATTTTGTAATTTACCTCTTGTTGAAAATAGGTTTGTTGCGAAAATATATTTGTGCAAATAGCAAAAATCGCCACAAGGAGTTTGTAGCGATCTAATTTAAAAGAGAATATTTTTTTATTAATTATCAAAAAAATTACTGTTTAACTTCCTCTAAGGGTTTTCCTGCAAGCGCTAATTCAATGGCCTTTTCTAATTCCTCGCCTCTTAAATTCTTAGCCAATATCTTTCCTTCTTTATCAATTAATACAGCAAATGGAATGCCTTGCACATTATAAAGACGTGCCGCAGCACACTCCCAATATTTAAGATCACTAACTTGTGGCCAAGTAATTCCATCTTGTTGAATAGCTTCTACCCATTTATCCTTTGTTTGATCTAGTGATACACCGTAGATCTCAAAGCCTTTGTCTTTAAATTTCTTGTAAGCCTTTACAACGCTTGGCATCTCTGCTCTACACGGCTTGCACCAGCTTGCCCAAAAATCGATCAATACCACTTTTCCTCTCAATGAAGAAAGTGGGAGGTCTTTTCCATTTACATCGGGCAAATTAATTTCCGGAGCTTCGCTTCCAACGCTAATGGCCATACTTTTGCTAACCATTTCGTGGAACATAAGTATATTTTGATTGCTTGGAAATTTTTTGATCAAATTTTTATCCAGTTCAACAAAAATATCATGATACTTTTCAGGATCCAATGCCTGAATAGCAATAATAGAAGCAAACATATTAGTGTTTTGTTTGATCACGCTCGCCAATTTTACGTTCTCTGATTCGATCATTGCCATGTATGGCTCTTCCATTGTTCTGCTAAGTGAATCGCCACGTTTTGCAGCTAATTCAGGATTTATTGCCTGTAATTTATCTAAACCAATACTCATTGCCGCTGATTGAAAAGCCTGAGTTAGTGAATCTTTGCGAACCTGAAGTTTTCTTGAAAGATCATTGTACTTCATAAATAACGTGGTCTCTGCGCTTCCTT
>CAYYUS010000478.1:0-3018 GCA_964474925.1 uncultured Akkermansia sp.
AAACGAAACCTTCTTTAAGTAATTTCAGTTAAAGAGTTGTAATTCAACATAATTTTCATAATTTTACCAAACTTATCAACAACTAATTAACTTTTTGTATGAAAAAACTAAGCGCAGAGGAATTTTCTCAGCTTTCAGTTAAAGGAAAGGGCAGAAGTTCGGCCGTATTTAATTCATTGATCAATTTGCAAGAGGGAGAAGGTTTATTAATAGAACAAAAGGATTGGACCCGCAAAGCCGCGCCCAGTGCGCTTGTGCGCTATATCGAAAAAAAGTACCAAATGAAGTTTTCATTCGGGGCGCTTGAAAACGGCTCCGGCTGGGCAGTTCAGCGTTTAAATGAAGTTAAGAAGGAGATAAAGAAAACAGAAAAGGCCCAAGTAGAACAGCCAAAAATGAATACCGAGCGTTTGGAAATGAAATCGGAACTCACCTTGTTCTACCTCGGAAGAATATCCATGAATAAAATAGAGCGCATTGAGGATACTATCAAAGCCGCGATGATACATTTCTGGAAGGCCGATAAGAAAATGCTTCAGGAGCTCTTTTATGAGATAATAGAGGGGCTTTCGCAGCAAGGACATATTATCATTGAAGGCGATAAGACCTATTTGCCACTCAAAAAGACCTTATAGAATTTTAAACCATAAAAAAAGCCCTGACATTTATCGTCAGGGCTTTTTGTTTTAGTTATTTACAAGGAGTTTAAATCCTTTTCCGTGAATGTTGATGATCTCAACTTTGCTATCATCTCTTAGGTATTTTCGCAATTTTGCGATGTACACATCCATACTTCTTCCATTGAAATAATTATCATCTTGCCAAATAGATTTTAAGGCAAAACTACGATCAAGCACATCATTTTTATGAACGCAAAGCAAGCGTAATAATTGACTTTCTTTTGTAGTTAACTTTTGCTCGTTAACTCCTATTTGTAAAAGCTGTTTTTCGGAATTGAAGTTATAATTACCCACTTTAAAGTTCACCTCATCGCTATCCGTTGAGCGCGATTTACTGCTTCTTCTTAAAACGGCGTTAACACGGGCCAACAACTCTTCCATGCTAAACGGTTTTGTGATATAATCATCAGCCCCCGCATTGAAACCATCAATGGTATCTTCTTTCATGCTTTTAGCTGTTAAAAAGATAATTGGGGTATGTTTATCGCTTAAGCGAATATCCTTCGCTAAACTTAATCCATCTTTAATTGGCATCATCACGTCAAGTAACAAAAGATCATACGTTCCTTTGAAAAAGAACTCCGAACCCTTCTGACCATCTTCCGCTAGTTTTGTTTCAAAACCTTTGGCATCCAAATATTCTTGCAATAAGGGTCCTAAACTTGGGTCGTCCTCTACAAGCAATATCTTAGTTTTAACATTTTCCATTTTTCCTGTTTGTTAAATATTAATTAAAGATATGCAGAAAATGTGCCAAATTTTAACATTTAACAAATATTTTCAAATGACTTACTGGGGAGGGCTTATTGGCGGTCGAACGGTATGGTAATAATAAAAGTACTGCCTTTTCCAACCTCGCTTTGAACCTCTACGGTGCCACCATGTTTTTCAACTACTGCCAAAACGTACGAAAGTCCCAAACCGAAGCCTTTTACATTATGAACGTTTCCGGTTGGTACCCTATAGAACTTATCGAAGATCTTGCGTTGGTTTTCCTTACTAATTCCAATACCATTATCCTTAACCGATATTTTAATGGCAGTTTCGGTGTTTTCGGTCTTAACCCCAATTTCGGGAACGCCCTGGGTATATTTAATAGCATTATCTATAAGGTTAAATACAATATTGGTCAAATGCACCTTATCGGCTACTATTTTATACTTCTGAGCTAAGAGCGACGTATTAATTACCCCGCCTCTTTGGCTAATGAGTAATTGGGTATTATTAATAGCGTTATTAATGATCTCATGGATGTCGATCTCGGTAAGCTTTAATTTAAATTCGCCTTTATCTAATATAGAGGTTTGAAGGATACTTTCTACCAATACACTTAAACGCTTGTTCTCGTCCCTTATCATTTTCAAATAACGGGTTTGCTTATCGGGGGTTTGGCTTATAGAAGAATCGCTCAACATTTCACTTGCCAAAGAAATAGTACTTATAGGTGTTTTGAACTCATGGGTCATGTTACTAATAAAATCGTTCTTTATAGTAGAAAGCTTCTTTTGTTTGAGATTTGAGGCTAATATGATATAGAAAGAGAATAGAAAAATGAGCATTACCAATATTGACATGACCAAAAGGGGATAGATGTCCTTGAAAATATCCTTTTTTTGATTGGGAAAATTAACCATCAGGTAATTTTGATCGGTAAAGGTATTATTGGGCGAAAGCGATATTTTATAAAGCCCCAATGAATCGGCATCCATTTCGGCAAATTGCAATTTACTAGGGCTGTTGCTTCCCGGAAAAAGATCGGTAACGTAAAACCTGTACTTTGCATTGATTCCCTTATGGCTCAATTCTAATTTTAATACCGAATCGATGGCAATGGTATCGATTCTCTGTTTATAGTTGTTATAAGCATCAAATGATTCTTCCGATTTAAAAAAATCAGCCCCAAGTTTGGAGGCATTTTTAAGATCGTTGAACTCGGCCGTAAGATCACTTTTAGAAAGCTTGGTCTTATTTAAGAATTCAGCGAAATAAGGATTGGAATTATCCATAGTACCCATAGAATCGCGGGCAATATCTTTTGAAACAAATCGGGTGATCTTATGTCCGTTACTATCAATGGTAAGCTCTTGGATATAACGAAAATTTCTGCTGCCATCGTTCATCCCCTTAACTTGTTTTTTTATACGAACGCTTTTGTAACTTCGGTTGGGATCAAGTCTATCTAAGGTTTGTTTGGTAAGATTTAAAGCTTCGTTCACCTTTTGCTCAAACACCTCTTCTTTTACTTTAAAATCACTTTTTATCCAAAAGATCTGGATGATGATCAACGTAGCCATAGCTACCGAGAACAGAATAGTGATAAGGATAAGATGCTTGCGCG
>CAYYUS010000479.1:0-3010 GCA_964474925.1 uncultured Akkermansia sp.
TGTGAATACTTCCTCTTGTTTTGTAAGCAATATTCAAATAATCGGTATTGATCTCCATTCCATCATAAACGCCGCACAAAATAACGCGTACCGGAACTTTTACCCTTGACAATAAAATAAGATCTCGCGCTTTTGCCCAATTATCCGCTATCAAAATGATATTATCGGGCTTACGAACTTTTTTTAATCCGGTTAAAATTGCTTCTACTACATTCTCGGGCGTATCACCACCTTCTCCTTTTTTAATGGTAAGTTTCATGGTATTTACAAGGTCTTCAGTTGTTTTTGCTTTGCAAACATATATTCCTCCCGTGATACCGATCTTTTTAGCAGCATCTTTTTTATTATCTCCATCATTAAAAAAAACAAAATACTGTTGGGCAGTATCTCTCATAAAATGTAATTTCAACCATGTATTAATTTCTTTTGCGTAAGGATACATACTTCCTGTAAGATCTGTTACGATCATGGTTTTTTTCCATTTGGCATTTCGGGCTAGCACTTTGTAAACACCATAATTGGCCGTATCCTCCATGTTTGGTTCATACGTAACCTCTTCATTTGTGCTTCTGCTTTCAAACGAAAATTTTCCGGCTTTATCATAGATCTTATATACGCCATCCAAATTTCCTTTTTTGTAATTTCCTTCGGCTTTAATTTGTCCGTTATTGTGATACGAAATTTCGTAACCTTCTTTCACGCCATTTTTATACGTCTCAATTAATTCTTTTTTACAATTTTTAGAATAGTATGTAATTGGTCCGTCTAATACACCATTATTATAAAAAGCTTCCTGCTTTACGCAATTGCTTAAATTATTATGCCATTGGATCTCTATTCCCTGTTTTTTGCTATTCTTATATACTACTTCGGCTTTAAATTTTCCGGTGGAATAGTAAGTCCGCCAAACACCCTGACGCAAGCTGTCTTTATCCACTATATTAATTGTATCGCCATCCTTTACGCTATAATGCATGTATTGCGCATTAGCTTTTAAAGCCGTGACTATCAAAATAATATAAAAGGTGACTAGGCGCATTTTAACTATAAATTTGATTAAATTTGTGTGATTAAGCAAATCGTATGCTCGAAAAGATCAATAATTTACTGCATGAGGTTGAATCTTTTACCGCTCAAACTAAGGAGCAGGTAGAGGAATACCGTATAAAATGGTTAAGTAAAAAGGGTGAAATAAGTGTTTTATTTGATGATTTTAGAACGGTTCCGAATGAGCTAAAGAAAGATCTTGGCGCTAAGTTAAATGATCTTAGGAATAAGGCGCAAGAACGCATCAATGAATTCAAAGAAAAATTCGAGCATTCTAACGGAGAAACAAAATCAGCAACTGCCGATCACACAACTCCCGGTTATCCAACTATTCAATTAGGAAGTCGTCATCCATTATCTATTGTAAAGAATGAGATCATTGATATTTTTTCGCGTATTGGTTTTACCGTAAGCGATGGAAGAGAGATAGAAGATGATTGGCATAATTTTACGGCATTAAATACACCCGAGAATCATCCGGCGCGCGATATGCAAGATACATTTTATGTAAGCCTTGATCCTGAAATGGTATTGCGTACACAAACATCAAGTGTGCAGGTTCATATTATGGAACGACAAAAACCGCCAATTAGAACAATTTCTCCCGGGCGTGTTTATAGAAATGAAGCCATTAGCGCGCGTGCGCATTGCCAGTTTCATCAAGTAGAAGGTTTGTATATTGATGAGCAGGTTTCGTTTGCCGACCTAAAGCAAACACTTTTATATTTTGCAAAGGAAATGTTTGGCGCTGAAACAAAGATCCGTTTACGCCCTAGTTATTTTCCATTTACTGAGCCAAGTGCTGAGGTAGATATTAGTTGTACATTGTGTGGAGGTAAAGGGTGTAATGTTTGTAAATATTCGGGTTGGGTAGAAATTTTGGGTTGTGGTATGGTTGATCCGCAAGTATTAGATAATTGTAAGATCGATAGTAACAAATTCAAAGGTTATGCATTTGGTATGGGCATAGAGCGTATTGCTATGCTAAAATACCAGGTAAAAGATCTTCGCTTATTTTTTGAGAACGATGTTCGCTTCTTAAAACAATTCACTTCTGTTTCAAAGTAAATTTTATGGAGCGCAAAAAAAGGATAGATGCTCTTTTATCCATGCTCCAAAACGAACCAAAGGATATTTTCTTGAATTATTCATTAGCACTTGAATATGTGGCTGATGGTAATTTTGTTTTAGCAGAACAACAGTTTTTAAAAACATTGGATCTACAAGCTGATTATATTCCCGCTTTTTATCATATAGGAAAACTGTACGAGCAAAAACAAGATCCGAAGAGGGCGCTGAAATTCTATCAGAGCGGAATAGAGCATGCTAAAAAGCAGGGGAATAATAAGGCCTTAAACGAGTTTTCGGAGGCTATTTTTATGCTCGAAGAATAAAAGGCAGTTTCCTAAATTTTTTAGACTCACAAAACCCACCCTTTTAGGACCTTAAAAGGCCATTTAACCCATTTTATTTAAGGTCGTTACGTTTTTTTTTTATATTTGGGTCTAAATCATTATAGACTTAGTCTTGAAACGAACTCTGAGAATACTATTTCTTGTACTCATTTGTACTTCATTTTCTTCCTATGCGCAGGTACATTATGGGAGCGTTGCAACTTATGGCTTACGAAAGATCATTACAACTTATACCGGTAGTGCAATTCAAGTTCGCAGAGGTTGCGATAATGCAACAGTAAATATCGGTTTTACAAGTTGTGGTGATCTTGATACTGCAACATTAAAAACATTTGTATTAGTTCCAAATCCGCTTAGTGATCTAACGGCTGTTTCGGCTGCGGCATTTAGTTTGCGTCGTTTGAGTTGTACATATGCAGGTTCTACAATAAGAATTAGAAGCACAGCTGTTGGAAGCCCGACAGCTGATATTGGTTTTACAGCTAATGGTGATCTTGATACTGTTACAATGAAAGCATTTGTAGGAGCAAATAGCGCTTTTGTTACTA
>CAYYUS010000480.1:0-3007 GCA_964474925.1 uncultured Akkermansia sp.
ACTGGCGCAGCTTACTGTTTTTATGGTCATATTTTTTGTGATCCTTTATTTTAGAGGAGATGCAGAGGCCTACGAAGCAATTTTAGAAGAAAAGAATCGTACGATCAGTAAAAAAAACACGGAGATCATTGATAGTATTACCTATGCCAAACGCTTACAAGAAGCCATTATGCCTTCTGAAAAAGAGATCTACAATAATATTCCAGAAAGTTTTATTTTATACCGACCAAAAGATATTGTTGCGGGGGATTTTTATTTTGCCGAACAAAAAGGCGATCATTTTTTTGTGGCTGCTGCTGATTGCACAGGACATGGAGTTCCGGGCGCGATGGTAAGTTTTGTTTGTAGTAATGCATTAAATAGGGCAGTGGGCGAACTTAATTTAATTCAGCCCGGCGAAATATTGGATAAAGTTACCGAAATGGTTGTAGACACTTTTCAAAAAAGCAATCATGATGTGAAAGACGGCATGGATATTTCGCTTTGTGTGATCAATATAAAAACACGTCAGATTGCTTGGGCAGGAGCTAATAATCCTTTATGGTATGTAACCAACGATCAGTTAACCGAAATTAAAGCAACTAAGCAACCGGTTGGTAAAAGCGACTCTTATAAGAATTTTACAACGCATGTACTCAATTTAACAAAGGGTTCGCTTGTGTATTTGTTTACCGATGGATATGCCGATCAATTTGGTGGACCAAAAGGTAAAAAATTCATGTACAAACAATTTGCCGATATTATTTTAGCAAATAAAGATCTTGAAATGGGTGAGCAGCGCAATAAGCTGGAACATGCCTTTGTTCAGTGGAAAGGAACTGCCGAACAGGTTGATGATGTTTGCATCATAGGCCTTAGATTATAGTGGTTTTTAAATTTATTTATTAAATTTACTTATGCAAATTCCGTATCTCGGTATCTTTATATAAAACAAATGAAACGAATTCTAATAGGAGTGATCCTTTTGTGCAACACTAAGTTTATAGTTGCTCAGTTAGTGCCTAGTGTGGAGCCTGATGGGAAGTGTCTTTATAAGAACGAAAAAACCGGTAAGTATTTGAATTATTCGTATGATGAATGTTCGGATTTCATTGGAGATGAAGCCTTGGTGAAGAATGATGGGAAATACATGATCATCAATTCATCAGAGGCAGTATTAATGGAATTTTCTCATAAGTTCATGCGACACATAAAAGCGGGTGAGTATATTTTTCGCAATGATTCAGTGGCAGGTTCTGTAAATTCAAAAGGTGAGATTATAAAAGAAGCAAAATTCAAAGCCTATTACAAGGGAGGGATAGTTACTGAACTTTTAATTCTTCAAACGGATTCATTGGTTGGGATCTTCTCTGATCTTAAGGGACTTCTTTTGCCTATCGAATATGTTCCAAGCGATTTTCAATCCACATTTATGTGGGATGGCGATCTGTATTTTGATGAGAAGGCGGTATTTTGCATGAAACACAAAGGAAAATGGGGTATTACAAATGTGTATGGAGAAGTAATTGTTCCTTTTGAATACGATAAAGTAAATCACGGATATTATGATGATCTAGTAGGTGTTTCTAAGAATAGTAAATGGGGCTTGATCGATAAAAAAGGCAGGATAGTTGTTCCTATTGAAAACGATCATTATTTTGGAAGATTTGGATGGGGAGCTTCACAAGCAGGAAAAGAACACAATCCATATATTCTTTTAAAGGATGGAAAGATTGTTTTTTATGATGAAGCGGTAAAAAAAACTGTTACTTCTATCGCCAAAGGAAAGTACTATTGGGAAAGAGCTGATCATAGTTCATTGTTATACAAGGGTAAAATAGGACTTGTTGATCATAAAGGCTCCATTGTGGTCCCATTTGAATACGACGAAATTACAGTTCCCTTGGTTGAAGATTCTATTAAAACAATTCCAGTTTACCAAGTTAGAAAGGAAACTCAGTGGGCACTTTTTAAGCCAGGAAAAGGTTTGATCACTTCTTTTGTGGAGTGCGAGAATTTGGTATGTTCATACGCTCAAAAAAAATTGGTGTGCTGTATGAAAAAAAACGGTAAGGTAAGTGTGAATGATTTAAATTTGAAACCCATTTCAATAACAGAATATGATGGGTATGAGTATAATCAAGGTAAATTATACGTGTTAAAAGATGGTAAGCTTGGAGAGTTTTTGCTTGATGGAAAAGTAAAATGGGAATAAAAAGAACCTAAGATCCTTGGATTTTAACGATTATTTTTTGATCTCCGTTAACTCACTCTTTCCCATAAATTTTCCGCTCTCTTTGTAAGTTTCGGTTTTTACAGTTCCTGCCTCAAGACTAAACCAAGTAATGCTTTTCAACTTTAAGTTGAATATAGTTTTTGTATCAACGTTTTCTGTAAGCTTATAACATTCAAATGTGCCGGCAGGTGTTGTTACACTTTCTTTAGCTTCTATTTTTCTATTATATATTTTTATGGTCATTCCCGACATAGGCATTACCATACCATCCTTTGATTTAAATGAAAATTTCACATCAGCATCTTTTAACGAACTGCCAACAACAAATTCTGAAGGATACTCCATGTTATTACCTTCAACTATCATTTCCATATCCTTATAGGCTTCTGCTTGCTGTTGAGACGTGTACATCTTCATGTCAAAATACAAAACACCTTTCTCGCACTTTATACTAAATTCATTTTTTGTTGTTGGCTTTCCTTTTTTATCAAAATTTTCCTGGTTTGCCATAACCGTTGCCCCACCTGGTATTTTAGTAACTTTTGTGTACACAGTTTTTGTACTTCCGGTAACTTTACCATCGTCGTTATATGAGGTTAGTGTTGTTGCGGTACCCTCTTTGAAAAAGAGCATGGAATTACAATCGCTTGGTAAAAATGTAAAACTGCATAGCAATGCAATGGCAGTTACTGCTTTAAGTAATTTTTTCATAGTTAAATTAAGCTTCTACTTCTGTAACAATACTTGGGAAGATACGAACGTTGTTATTCTCTTCTCTTCTAAATTGATAAG
>CAYYUS010000481.1:0-3002 GCA_964474925.1 uncultured Akkermansia sp.
TGCTTCATATTCTGGCGTTAAGGAATTAAGTGCCAAGCTGGAAAAAAGCAATGCACTCGCGAAAAGTCGCTTAGATACCCTTGCAATTGAATTTGAAACTGCGCTTAAAGAATTTGAAAAGAAAAGAACAACCCTTTCTGAAAAAGAAATTAAAGAGCAGGAAATGATGTTGAATGCGAAACAACAGCAGTATGTACAATTTAATTCGGCAAACCAGGAAGGTTTGAAAAATGAAGAAATGGCTGTGGTTCAAAAAGCAGTAGACGTGGTTAACCGAAAGGTTACTCAGTATGCTAAGGAAAATGGTTACTCTGTTGTATTAGGCTCATCACCAAACGGCGGTTTGGTATACGTAGATAATTATATGGATATCACCGAAAACATTATTGCCATTATTAATGATTAAGTTTTTCAAATATACCTGCCCTCTTTTTGGTATTGCTGTATTGTTCGTATTCTTTATGAACTGTCAGTTTTCCGATACTGTATCCAAAGACGAACTCATTTCGTTTGTAAATGACGAGGCAAATGGACTCTGTAATAAAAAGGAGTTAGAAGGAGTACAATACACTATCACTTATAAACCTATTGACCTAATAATTGTTAGGTGGTTGAAGAAAAATTCATCAACTGATCTTGATAGCTTAAGAAGTAGTTTTAAGAACACGGTTTATTTTAGCCTAGATATTTCCGTTGATAGCACTGATGCATTTGGTCGGATGTCTGCAAATTGTCCGGACATGCTCAAAGTTGTATCGTTTGGATTGCAGGAGCATATTATTCTAAAAGATGAAACTGGGCAAGAGTTTTATCTCAGCGACTTTGTATATCCACGTTTATATGGAAACACAAATAAAACTTCCGTGCTTCTCTGTTTTGAGAATGAGAATCTAAATCTGAATGGCGATCTAAATATCTATTGCAGCGACTTTATAAACGGCTCTATTGAGAAGATAAAGTTCAATTTTAAAAATACTGACATAACTAAAATACCAAAATTGAGATATGAGTAGTTCAAAAAGAAAACTGAGATTAAGAAGTCTGGTTCTGCTAACAATAATTGTTTTAGAAACAATTTATCCTTCTGTAGCATTTGCGATAGCGGATGGCCCGGCTCAGGTTGAATTTGAATCTTTTGAGGATTTTAATTCAACGGATATGGTGAATCTGGCAACAGGGGACTTCACTTACAACGTACCCTTGCTTAGCGTTCCTTCTCCTGAAGGTGGGTATAGTATACCATTAACCTATCATGCAGGGATTGAGCTAAATGAAGAGTCTTCTTGGGTAGGTCTCGGCTGGAATCTTAATGCGGGAGCTATAACCCGAAATGTATCCATGTATCCTGATGATTTTTCTGGTGAAACAACAAGCGAAAATCTTTCGGCAACTGGCGGAAACGGCTATGTTAAATCATATCCATTTTACAGAAAATACTATGATTCCGAAAAGGGTTCCGGAGGCACTGTAAGTGTATTAGGGATTTATGATTTTGGGTGGGGGTCGCAAAAACATTTTGGAATAGCTCCTTACGGACTCACATTAAAGGATGGGAAAGTTACATACAATGCCCAATATATGATGAGCGGTTTGGCAAGTACTGCTGGATTAGCTGCAATGGCGTTGCCTCCTCTTTCTCCTTTAGGGATAGGCCTTACAGTTGCTTCTACCGCCTATTCAACATACTCGACGATAAAATCAATAAAAGATTCAAAGAACTCAATGGGTAACTCATCTTCGAGTGGTTGGACTTTTGAGCAAACACAAAAGAAGGGCGCCTTGGGATTATTTGGAAATGTATCGCATTATAAATATTATTTGAATAGCAACAGTTCCAAGACTGAATATGGTATTCTATACCTCGGCGATATAGGACACACTCTTAATACATGGAATATTGGCACAGTGGGAAATAGTTATGTTTACAATCACCCTACAACAGGTGCAACTGGATTAAGCGGAGCTCAGGCAAATAGCGCTAGGGTGTTTTCTTCTTCCCAAGCACCAAGTTCCGATATGTTTTTGCAATATGGTTCCGGTTCATATATAAGTCAGTATACGTCAACTCATTTAACCTATGATAACTATAGTGTTAAAGGCAATGGAGTGAGTGGAAGTATAAGTCCGTATAGATTGGATATTGGCTCCCTGTGTAATTCTGTAGGAAGTTATCAATCAAATATTGGACCGAGATATTTAGCATCTTCGGTTTATAAAGTACCATTCAGGTATTTAGGAGATTATTCAAATACCTACACACATCATAGAATCGCTGACGTGTCATATTCCAATACTAATAATAAACCTAGCGATATTTCAAATCCAGGGAATCTTTTTAATGTGGTGTGCGCCGATGATGATATCTATGTATATAATAAAGAACCAAAAACCTATGCGAATTATACGACAGTCCCTTCTTATGTAAGCTCATATAACAGTGGACACTCCGACGCTGCTATGACAGAATCTAACAGAACAGGTTTGTACAACAATGGATTAGCGCATTCTAAGCACATACAATGGTTTTCTAATTTGGAAATATACAATCTAACAGGAAAAGCTAATGGTTTCATGAATACTCACCAGGGATATGATAGGAACGCGTCAGGTGTTCCAGTTAAAGGGATTGGCGGGTTTTGTATTACTAATGAAAATGGAGTTACTTACCATTATTCCATTCCAATTTATAATAAAAAAGAAATTCTTAGAAGTAAAGAAACAGAGTACGGTTATATATACAAAAAAACAAATGAGAATTGGTTTGCAACTTCTTGGTTGTTAACTGGGATAACTGGTCCTGATTTTATTGATAAGAATAATTCAGGGACTATTGATGATGGGGATTGGGGATACTGGACAAAATTTGAATATGGAAAATTTTCTAGTGAGTATATATGGAGAAATCCATATTACGGATGGAATTGGGAAAATGGAGACGATTATACTACCTACACAACCGGTATGAAGGAAACGTATTACCTCGATCGAATCGCTACAAGAAC
>CAYYUS010000482.1:0-3001 GCA_964474925.1 uncultured Akkermansia sp.
AAAAAAATGGGTTTTGACGAAGGACTATCGCGGTTATTGGTAAAACAAACCATGAATGGTGCTTTTCATTTAATGAATACATCCGAAAATAATTTGGATGATCTTATTCAATCAGTAGCATCAAAAGGTGGAACAACCGAGGCGGCGCTTTCTGTTTTTAAAGATCAAAAATTAAAGGAAGCTCTCATTAATGGAATTATTGCCGCCGAAAAGCGCGCCAAAGAATTTTCTAAGTCTTAGTGCCCAATCCACTGCCTACTGTCACTGAAAACTGTTTACTAAGTCTTAACTCTCGTTTTCGTAATACAACTTATAATACTTCATTCCCTTTCCTTCATCGTATCCACGCTCCACAAAATCATGTCGTCCGTGAATGTATAAATGAAAATTCTTATCTAGTTTTACAACGCTCTTCATGTATTTCGCGTTCTTTTTTACAGCTGTGTTAGAAACATCAAATTCATCTATGGCTTGAAGATCGTTTTTATCATTGTAATTATAACGGTATTCGCTAAAAGCAGAAATTAAACTAGGTTCAACCAAAACGTCTTTTTCAAAATCCTTCACGTTAAACCGATCTTTTTCTTTAAAATAACTGGCGCTTTTATTCAGCATCATCATTTGATCTTGCTTGCTCACGTTGTTTTGTTCGGTTAAGATCTCTTCGCAAAAACCTCTGGAGGTATCCATAAAATTTTTGGTAAAATAATATCCGTTCTCCTTTAATTTTGCCCCTAAAAAGTCTTCTTCCCAATACAAAGCGCATTCGGCATTACGATTGTTGTTATCAATGATGCTTAATTTGTAACCTTTTTCTTTTTCTGTATTAAATATGATAGCACCTTTGTCTAATTTATAAATATCAATGCCATCATCACATTCCAGGTCAAAACTGTTTAAATGCTGGTAAACTTTTAAATAGGTTTCTTTGTTCTCGGTTTTGAAGTAACCGATGGCATCACATAATTCACCGTCTACCATAGCGTCCTTAAAATAACAAACGTAAAATTCGCCACCCTTTATTTTTGGATGCGTACTTTGATCGTGCAAATATTTTGCAAGCTTTTTACTTACCGATAAAAAACTCTTTTGCGAACTAAAAAGATCTTCGCTCATGTTCGCAACACTTTTCAAACTCACGTCAGCTTTTTCTCTGAACTTGTGGTAAATATCAGTTTTGAAAGGATTCAAAAAATAGCGCAAAAGAGTTTCCTTTACAAAATCATCTTTAAAGGAAATAACATCTTCGCTCAAAGTAAGTTCTTCTCCAAGGCCTTTGTTGCCAACGTAATGTATTGCAAAATGTGTGAGTTCAGAGCGTGTAAAATCGATCATAAAAAAAGTATTTGTGCTAAAGTATGCTTATTCTCTAATATTCCTTTAACAAAATTTAAACAGGTAAAAATTGTTACAATAGGTCATATTTAGTGTCTAAATAGTAGCAATAGTGCCCCAAAGTGATTAAATTTGTATGTACCATGCGAACTATAATAAATACCCTAAAAAAGAAGTTCATTATCATACCCTTAGTTCTGGGTATTACCTCTTTTACCGTTTTTAATTACGTTTTCAATAAAAATGAACTTATCCTTGATATACTTTTGGGTGGCTTAACTCAAAATCACTACAGTCCTGTAAAACTCGACGATGCTTTTAGCGAGAAGGTCTTTGATCTGTATATAAAGCGAACCGACGCTAGTAAAAAATTCTTTTTGCAAGAGGATATTGATCTGCTAAGCAAATACAAACGCTCTTTGGATGATCAATTAAAAAATCAAAATCATGATTTTTATAAGATCTCTGTTGATCTTATCACTAAGCGCATTAAAGAAAAGGAAAGTTGGTATAAAGAGTATTTGTCAAAACCGTTGGAGTATACATCTGAGGAATCTTATGAGTCGGATTATGAGAAAGCGAGTTATGCCAAAACTCCTGAAGAATTAAAAAAAGAGTGGCAAAAAATGTTGAAGTATCAGGTCTTGATGCGTTTGGATGAATCGCTGAATAGGCAAGAAGCAGCGATCGAAAAAAAGGACACGTCGTACAAGGTTAAGTCGTTTGATTCTTTAGAAGTAGATGCGAGACGCAAAGTGATCAAAGCAAACAATAATTTATTCAAGTACTACAATAAACTTACCCCTAAGGATCGTTTTGCGTTGTATGCAAATGCAATTACCGGCATTTACGATCCGCACACCGAGTATTTTGCCCCAAAAGAAAAAAAGAAATTTGATCAAGCCATGAGCGGTCAGTTTGAGGGTATTGGAGCACGTTTAATGCGCACCGAAATGGGTCAGTTAAAAGTAAGCGAGATCATTAAAGGTAGTCCTAGCGACAAACAAGGCGAATTAAAACAAAATGATGAGATTCAAAAAGTAGGGCAAGGCGAAAATAAAGCCGTTGATATTACCGAAATGGAAATGGATGAAGCCATTGATCTTATCAAAGGAAAAAAAGGCACTGAAGTTCGCTTAACAGTAAAAAAACCTGATGGATCCATTAAGATCATTCCGATCATTCGCGATGTGATCGATATGGAAGAGACCTTTGCAAAAAGTGCTATTATAAATAATAAAACCAAAACGGGATATATTCATTTGCCGTCATTTTACACCGATTTTACAGGCACAGGAAGAGGTGCACATCGTTGCGCAAAAGATGTGCGCGAAGAGATCGAGAAATTGAAGAGAGTAGGCGTAAAATCAATTGTGATCGATCTTCGTGATAATGGTGGCGGTTCTTTACAAGAAGTTGTTGTGATGGCAGGTTTGTTCTTTCCAAAGGGACCTGTAGTTCAAGTAAAAAATAGAGATGGCCATATAAAAGTAATGGAGGATTATATGGAAGATGTTGCCTGGGATGGTCCTCTAGCCATAATGGTTAATCATGGAAGCGCTAGTGCCAGCGAAATTTTGGCAGCTGCTTTGCAAGATTACAAACGTGCTGTTATTATTGGCACGCCAACATTTGGTAAGGGTACCGTGCAATCATTCTTTAATTT
>CAYYUS010000483.1:0-3000 GCA_964474925.1 uncultured Akkermansia sp.
GATAAAACTTTCCGGTTTACAAGAAGGAAAAGACATTAAGATCGAATTTACAGGATTGCGTCCCGGAGAAAAATTATTTGAAGAACTATTGGCCGATAAAGAAACCACTTTGCCAACGCATCACGGTCAGATCTTAATTGGGAAAGTTCGCGAGTACGAATATCAAGAAGTGAACGAAACAATTGAGAACATCATTAAATTATTTAATACACAAAATAACGAACTTATTGTTCAGCATATGAAGAACATTGTTCCCGAATACAAAAGCAGTAATTCTGTTTTTGAAAAACTTGATAAAAAATAATGCAATTAAAAAAACTATATTTTCTTCTATTCATTTTTTTGGGCTCATTTTCCTTTTCGCAAACGGTGAAAAAAGTAACAGCTTCAAAACCAAAGTTGGTGGTTGGTATTGTGGTTGATCAAATGCGTAACGATTATATTTATCGCTATTGGGATAGATATGGAAATGGCGGATTTAAAAAGTTAGTGAACAATGGTTATTATTTGCGTAATGCGCATTATAATTATGTGCCAACAATTACGGGCCCTGGGCATGCAAGCATTTTTACGGGAACAACTCCAAGAGTTCATGGCATTATTGCAAACGATTGGTACGATAAAGCAAGCGACAAAGGGTTGTATTGTGTAAAGGACGAAAATGTAAAACCAGTTGGTACAGATGTTAAGTCGCGTAAAAGATCGCCCGTACATTTATTGAGTACTACCATTGGTGATGAATTAAAATTGAATAGTAATGGAAAATCAAAAGTATTTGGTATTGCATTAAAAGATCGCAGCGCTATTTTTCCGGCTGGTCATGCAGCCGATGCAGCATTTTGGTACGATGATTCTACTGGGTATTTTATTTCTTCTACCTGGTATGTGAAGGAATTGCCCAATTGGTTGAACGAATTTAATGCAAAGCAATTGCCAAAATCCTATTTGCAAAAAGGATGGAATACCTTGAAGCCAATTGATACTTATTCAAATTCAATAGCAGATAATAATAAGTACGAAAAAGCAGCAAATAAAAAAGACACTCCAACTTTTCCATATGAGTACGCCAATTATTTAGTTCCGGGAAAATACGGTATGGTAAAGGAAACGCCTTATGGAAATACCATCACAAAGGACATGGCCATTGCTTGTTTGAAGAATGAGAAATTAGGGAAGGATGAATTTACCGATCTATTGACCATCAGTTTTTCTAGTCCTGATATTATTGGACACGAATACGGTCCGCGTTCGGTTGAAATAGAAGATGTGTATTTACGTTTGGATCTTGAAATAGAAGAATTAATAAAAACTTTGGACATTGAAGTGGGCGCAAATAATTATGTGCTATTCTTAACTGCCGATCATGGTGCGGCTGAAGTGCCAAATTATTTAAAGGATAATAAGATCCCGGCCGATTATTTTAATGAGAAAAAATTGGAAAAGGAGTTAAGGGAATATTTTTTAAAGACCTTTAACGATGAGAAGATATTGATTGGATGTTTTAATCAGCAAGTATTTTTGGATGAAGACCGATTGGATAAGATCAATAAGCAATATGTGGAGCAAAAATTATGCGATCATCTTGTAACAATTGATGCGATCGCAGAGGCATATCCTTCAGTGGTACTAAAAAATGGAAGTTTTGATGGACGTGATGCAAAAGCATTAATGCAAAACGGCTATAATCATCAACGAAGCGGTAATGTGGCGTATGAATTAAAACCGGGATGGATGGATCATGAAAAAACGGGAACAACTCACGGCGCTTCATACACCTATGATACGCACGTGCCAATTATTTTTTACGGAAACGGAATTGAGAAGGGAAGCTCTTTGAATTATTATAAGATCACACAAATTGCACCAACTATTTCCGACCTCATTAAAATAAATTATCCAAACGGTTGCATCGATGATCCAATAGAAAAGGTCCTTACCAAATAAAAATTATGTATCAACAGTTCAAAGCATCATTTAGTAAAATCGTAGTTGTAGCCGCCCTTGGTTACTTTGTGGACATCTATGATCTGGTCCTATTTGGCATGGAACGTGTGGCAAGTTTAACCGATATTTTAAAGGATACCTACACTGACCCTGCAGAATTAAAAAAACAAGTAACAGATGTAGGCGCCAGTTTATTGAGTTACCAAATGATAGGAATGTTGGTTGGGGGGTTGTTCTGGGGAATTTTAGGAGATAAAAAAGGACGACTAACTGTTTTATTTGGAAGTATCATCACATATTCTCTTGCCAATATTGCCAATGGTTTTGTTACCGATACATTTTGGTATGGTATTTTACGTTTTGTTTCAGGTTTTGGTTTAGCAGGTGAATTAGGCGCCGGAATTACGTTAGTGAGTGAGACCATGAAAAAAGAAGATCGTGGTATTGGAACTACAATTGTTGCCACTATTGGTTTATTTGGTGCCGTGGTTGCCGGATTAACTACAATTGCCATAGATAACTGGCGAGTGAGTTATTTTTTAGGCGGCGGAATGGGATTGCTACTATTGTTTCTTCGGATTGGAATTTTCGAAAGTGGAATGTTTGATCAAGTAAAACAAGATAAAAGTGTGAAAAAGGGAAATTTCCTTTATCTTTTTTCGCATCCACGTTTATTGTTTAAATATTTAAATATTATTTTGATCGCTGTACCAGTGTGGTTCGTTATGTATTTTTTGGTTCAATTTGCTCCCGAAATGTCGAGCGTGCTCGGCTTGGTAGATGGGCCAAAGGACGGAAAGATCCCAATAATGGTAGCGTATATTGGAATAACCATTGGTGATGTGGTTAGCGGTGTAATGAGTCAAAAAATGCGATCGCGAAAAAAAGTACTCTTCATTTTTATTACACTCACATTGGTGTTTAGTATCATTTATTACCTCTTTGCAAACGTTTCGGTTCTTGTGTTTTACTCTATCGTTTTTTGCATTGGTTTCGGAACCGGTTATTGGGCTGTGTTCATGAGCGGCGCTTCCGAATTATTTGGAACTAATATTC
>CAYYUS010000484.1:0-2996 GCA_964474925.1 uncultured Akkermansia sp.
TCAACCATTAAGCATCTTAAGTTGTAGAGAACCTAGTATGGTGTTGAATGGCATTAGCGGTAATTCAAATACGCAAATTACATGGACAGTTCCTGCAATACCATCTAACTCTATTAATCCTACTGCAAATCACACAGTGTTTATAAATCCTGCTATTACAGGTGCTACAAATAATGTTACTTCTGTAGGAATATTTACAGTTGGGGCGGTTGATCAAAACAATATGTGTAGTGCCTCAAAAACAGTTCAGATATTGCAAGACATACGCTTACCAAAATTCACCATAAGTGCTTTAACTAATTCGGTTATTAATTGTAAGAACGTGGATGTAGTTATTGTGCCAATTATAACGCCAACGTTGGCGGTTGCATTAGTTCCAACGTATATATGGTATCCACCGGTTGGACCAGGCGTTCCGGGATCACAATTTAATACAACTTCACCAGGAACACATACATCAATTTCTACATCGGTTGTAAATGGTTGTACATATTCAGCAACGTATAATGTGGCAACTGATCTTGTTCCTCCTGCGCTTAATATCTCGCCGGCATTTACGTTAGATTGTGCAACAAATCCTACAGTTACATTAACACCATCTATAACCGGTTCATCCGCGGGCTTTACCTATTCGTGGTCGGTTCCTGCAGGTGCTTTAACTTCGGCATTAACCGGATCGGCACTAACCACAAATTATACGGGTGGTTATATGGTAGTTGTTACCAATACAAATAACGGCTGTGTGAATCAAGCATTTTATCAAGTTGTAGAGGGTGGAATAAAAGCAAGCTTTAACGCTATTCCGAATTTTGGATTTGCACCGTTAAGTGTAACATTTAATAATACCAGTTCAACAAGTACGGGTGCAAGTAGTATTATTTCAACCTGGGGTTATGGTAATGGCGCAGTAACACAAACGGTTTATAATACACAACCAACTTCGGCTACTTATACAGCTGCAGGAACTTATTGGGTATATTTAAAAGTTCAAAAAGGTTTATGCATTGATACGGCCATGAGAAAAGTGGTAGTTGAATTACCTTCTAAATTGGAGGTGCCAAATGTATTTACACCAAATGGCGATAAATCAAATGATATCTTCCGTTTAAGAGCCACTAATTTGCAAGAAATATACATTATCATTTATGATCGTTGGGGAACAAAAGTTTATGAACTTACAAGCGATACCGGAAATTTTGCCTGGGATGGTAAAGCTCAAACCGGTAAAGATTGCGCAGCGGGTACTTACTTTTATATCATCAAAGGAAAGGGTACCGATAGACAAGAATATGACCTGAGAGGGAATGTGAGTTTGTTTAGATAAGCTTTTAACCACGAAGAACACAAAGAGTTTAGACCTTTGTGTTCTTCGTTTTTTCATAGTGTTCATCGTGATTTCTGCTTCTAATAAACGCTTCCTTGAACCGAAACCTTAAACTTTTTATTCTCGACTTCAGTTCTTGCTGCCTTATTCCACATAACCGAATTTGTATGATTGAAATGAATAAAGTGGATCTTTACTTTTGTTTGATCTGGTGTGTTCTTAAAAAGGCTTATTGTTTCTTCAATAAAAGGGTGAGGCACTTCGCTCATCTTCCTATTCTTTAATTCATTGATATCATTAAATGTTGCGTCCAAAAAAGCAATATCTACTTTTTCTACTTCCTTAATAATAGCGCGTTTCCATTTTTCCCATTTATCAATATCAGGAATGAATAAATAACTTTTTATGGTTGTAGCAATTCTAAAGCCTACTGTTTCCGAAAATTCATCACGATGCGGAACTAACATAGAAGTTACCGTTATTTGATCAGATAATTTTACGGGAAGATCTTCTTTTAACTCAACTAGTTTTATATTCTCTAACTTTACTAATTGACTCCACGGACCATTCTTCTCAATGAACTCCTTCATTTTTGGCATTACATACACCGGAATTTGATTGGTATTCATAACCTCACGTCCCAAATTAATTAATCCGGCATAATGCCCAATGTGAGCATGTGTTATAAAAATCCCATCAGGTAAATAATTGTATTTACCTCCCGATAATTTTTTAAAATACTCCACTTGTTCTTTTATATCAGGTGTAGCTTCCATGAGCCACCATTTTTTAGCCTTGGGATCAACAACAGCCAATGCAACAACAAATTTTCGGAGGCTCGTATCTTTCCAAGCCATTTTGCAACATTCCTTTTCGCAACCAAAATGCGGATAACCGCCATCTTGTGCTACACCTAAAACTTGTACATAGGGTAGGGTATCGGTTTGAGAAAAACCAAAACTTGTGAGAAAAATAAACAGAGTGATAAAACGCATTAGTTGTTTTGCAATTGATTCAATTTATAATACTCACCTTTTTTTGAAAGTAATTGTTCGTGCGTTCCGCTTTCAATAATTTCTCCGTCCTTTAAATACAAGATCATATCGGCATGCTTGATGCTTGAAATGCGGTGACTCACGATCAGCGAAGTTTTTCCAACCATGATCTTTTTTAATTCTTCCAATATCAAATGTTCTGTTTCGCTATCTACGGCCGATAAGCAATCATCAAACACTAAGATCTTAGGCGAACTAATTATGGCACGAGCAATAGAGATCCTTTGTTTTTGTCCACCCGACAAGGTAATTCCTCTTTCGCCAATAATGGTTTCGTATTTATCAGGGAATCCAATAATGTTTTCGTGTACCTGGGCCGACTTAGCGCTATTTACAACATCTTCCTCTTTAGGAATTGTTCCTTTTAAACCAAAGGCAATATTATTTTTTATAGTATCACTAAATAGTAGAACTTCCTGCGGCACAAATCCCATGCTACTTCTTATGAGTTGTAAATTATGTTCTTTAATATCTTTTCCATCAATGCTAATACTTCCTTTAGAAACATCGTACTGACGAGCCAATAGATTTAATATGGTAGATTTTCCACTGCCCACAGAACCCGTAATGCCAAGTGTTTGTCCGCTCGCAATTTTAAAACTGATATTATTTAAGGC
>CAYYUS010000485.1:0-2984 GCA_964474925.1 uncultured Akkermansia sp.
AATTCAATTGTTCAAGACTTTTTTGAACAAAATAAATTCCAACTTTTTTGTGTTCAGTTTTGTATGAAACATGTCAATTTCTGCATCAATATAAGTTTGGGCAAAAGATACATATCTAAAAAACTCTTTGCTATTAGCAGAGTGCCCGCTTATTTGCCTCACCATTTGTTCTTTTACGCCTAAACTTAACATAGTTGTAATAGCACTGCGTCTCATCGTATGTGTGGTTACTGCATCGCAAAAACGAAAGGAGCCGTTTTGCCCATGTTTATATACCTGTTCGGGTATTCCTCTTTTTTTACGAGTACGGCTTATTTGTTCGGTAAAGCCGTAAAGCTCCATCAGAACTTTTAATTTCTTATTTAAAAAGGCCTTGTTAAAATAGGGCAGTATGCGGTGTGTGTAGTGTTTGCTATATCTTTCAACGATCTCTACTGCATAAGCAGGTAATTTTACCCTGGTAAAGGTTTGTGTTTTTTGCGATTCCACTTTAATGTAAACTCGTTCATTAATGTGTTCTACATTTTGTTTGGTAAGAGCTATGAGGTCAGAATAGCGTAATGCCACCGAACAACCAAACACAAAAATGTCCTTTACTTTTTTTAAATCCTCGCTTATGTTTTTCTCCATTTCCTTGTCCTCAATTAAATAATTAAGGCGCTCAGCCGATAGTACAACAATGGCAGCTTCTTCTGAAGGAGCGTAAAATTTACGGTGGAAAAACCCAATGTTCAGGTCTTTTTCGGTTACTAGGTAATTAAAGAAACTTCTCAGCAATTTTATCATTCGCCCCACATAATTATCATGATGGTTGAGGTCATCATACAAATATGAAGTAAATAATATGTAGAAATCCTTCCAATATTTTTTTTCATCGTCAAACTGTTTTTTGCCGTTACCGTGCAATAACCTAAGCCTGATTTCAAAGTTCTTCTCGCGGCTAAAATTACTTAATAGTAATTCAAGATACGTGTAATTACGTATGCTGGCCGGCTTTAACCGTTTACCATTCTTTTGAAGGTGTTTACCTTTTTTTACTTCGTTGATGAATTTTCGTAATAAAGGTAATAAGGTAAGTTCGCTTGTTTTTTTAGGCATATTTAAAATTAGCACAACAATTAATATGCGCAACCTAAGGATTTCCACAGTTGTTTTTTATTCGAATCACAACTACTCTGAATTTGTGATTGGCTAACAGTTTGTTAATTAGACAAAGACTAAAATTGAAATTATTTTTTGTACAAGGTTTAAAAAACCTTAACATGATTAAAGCTATCAGCATAAAACGGATGGTTTGACGTGATAAATACAAGATTTTAAGAAGGCGCCCCCCTGCGCATTCCCTCAAATGCACCTAAGGTTTTCCTTAGGTTTTATTGAAACACGAACGGCAATTAGTTGCTTTGTAAGTGTTTATAAAAATCACTTGTTTTCAACACTTCTCAAAGGGTATTTCCACCTTTTATATTGGGTAAATTAGTAAGGAGCGCAGGGTATAAGCCTTTCGTTGACTTTTATGCAACCAACACAAATAAGCATCGATCTTAAAAATCAGATCTCTATTGATCAGGCATGGTATTATAAAGTTGTGCCTATAAAATTAGAGAATGGTGTTTTGTTTTTGTTGTGTGATGAAAATAAACTTGGACCTGAATTAAAAAGTGAACTTGAGATGATGCTTGGTAAACGCATTGATCTTATGCCCGAGGAACAAACAAAGCTTGAGCATTTATTACTAAGTTCATATCCGCGTTCTCAAAATAGCACAAATCTAAATTCTGCTTCTACCGAAACCTATAGATTAAATGTTAATGATTCAGGTTTCTTAGAAACTTTGGTTAAGGAAGCAAAAGGTTTGAGTAGCTCAGATATTCATATTGAAACTTATGGCGAAAAATGTAGAATACGCTTTAGAGTAGATGGTGTATTGATCGATCGTCACAAACTAAATAAAGGAGAATATCCAACACTCATAAATAAGATAAAAATAGCAGCAGCCTGTGATATTGCTGAAAAACGTATGCCGCAGGATGGTAGGATCCGTTTTAAATTCAACAATTCAAATCTTGATATTCGCGTATCAATTTTACCAACCTTATACGGCGAAAAAATAGTACTTCGTTTATTGGGGAGTGATGCATCTCATATTCAAATTGATAAATTAGGATTCACTAAAGAAGAGCTTGAACGATATGAGTTGGCAGTGAAGAAACCGAATGGAATTATATTGATTAGCGGCCCTACAGGTTCAGGAAAAACAACTACGCTTTACGCTACACTTAAGGTTCTTAATAAACCAACCAACAATATTGTAACAATAGAAGATCCCATTGAATACACATTAGATGGAGTAAATCAAGTGCAATTAAAGGAAGAAATTGGATTAAACTACACAGAGGCATTACGTACATTTTTACGTCAGGATCCGGATATTATTATGCTTGGCGAGATACGCGATGCGCAAACAGCACAAATGGCTATTCGTGCAGCATTAACAGGGCATTTGGTTTTATCTACTATTCATACAAACTCTGCTTGGGGCACAGTATCTCGTTTGGTTGATATGGGCATACCACCGTATTTATTATCTAACACATTTAATTTATCGGTTGCACAACGTCTTATTCGCACGCTATGTGATCAATGCAAAAAAGAAATTGATCTTGACAAAAACGAACTCCCTGTAAATTACCGTCAACTGAATGTATCAACCCACTTCAAAGCGGGGGGCTGTCAGTATTGTCACTTCACCGGATTTAAAGGAAGAAAAGCTGTTTATGAAGTAATTCACATTACTAAGGAATTGGCCGAAGAAATAAAAAATAACACCACTTCAGTGGACGACTATTTGAAGAAAAATAATATTGATAAAATGAAGATTCGTGTTGGGTTGGGTTTCGATGTTCATCAGCTTGAAGAAGGGCGTGATTTTTTTCTCGGGGGAATAAAACTTCCTTCGGCCAAGGGGGCAGTGGGTCATTCTG
>CAYYUS010000486.1:0-2973 GCA_964474925.1 uncultured Akkermansia sp.
AAATCGATTCCTTAAATTTTGCCACAAAAACGTTCTTTGAAATTATCAATTAGAGTAAGACCAAATCAATTTTTATATCAAGTGTGACGGAAATATGATATGAGCACAAAAAAACCAAGTTCGAAAACTTGGCTTACACCCAAAATGTTATGAGAATAGAAGAAGTTAATTCGTACGGTCGAAATTTTGATACTTCTTCCTAAATTTTCTCTCGTCGGCATACCTGTCAAGAAGTATTATGAACGCTATGATTAAAATGAAAAAAATCGGGAAAACAATCCAGTATACCGAACCGCCATGCGGACTAGAATCTGGTGTAAACGAACTTGTCAGAATCTCCTTGCTTTCCCATCCATCTTGCATGGCACTTAGGTCATCAATATTCAGGAATTTGGTTTTATCATACATAGCTTAACAATTTTGTAATGTGTTTTCGAGGTTTGAATCAATCCGTAAGAACCATACTTAATAATTATTACACCCTGTTTATCGATACGTTCACCAAGAATTTTTTTATCAAAAACTGTAGCTGTCAAAACATCTGAGCCGACTTCAATAATATTTTGGAGAAAAAAATTCTGCAAGATAGCCTCATTCATTCGATATCCTTTTAAATAGGATAATTTCCTCTCCTTCACAGTTTTTTCCCTGATTTTTATATTATTGGCTTCAGACTTATGTTCAGGACAACAACCTTTTGCTCCTTTTCTCATACCACAGGTACAGATACCACAACCGGGGCAGCAGCACTTTTGCGGTACGCCAACATGCATATGCGACGGATCATTGAATTTATGTGGAGGACATTTGATAAAACAAAAGTATCTATTTAAACAATTGGTCCGACGGAAAATATAGCTACGTAAACCGTTCTTTTTTTTCTTAGGTCGGAGTTATTAACAGCGCAAATTTGGAATTTTTGGAATGCTGTTTTTTCTACTTTGTTTGGGGAAGAAAAAATAAATTAAAAAAAAATCGAAGAATATTTTTAATAATTAGTTTTTTCAGTGATAAAATCCGATTAGGATGGTTAATAACTTATTTTATTCCAAATCAACAATAACTTAAATTCACTAATATAATTTTTATTAAAATGAATGTATTTCCACCAAAATCACCACAGTCAGAGATATTGCTGATGTTGATACTACTAACTATAGTGATCTTTAATAATTTTAGGCTCACGTCACACCTGCGAAAATCAGCCGCCGATGTACAAGAACCCATAGATGAAAATAGACTGAAGCGATATAAGGGGTTTGAAAATAGTAACAGTAATGAGTTAACTGAAAGTATCGAACTAATTAAACAACTGGCAAATACAATAATAAATTCAAAAATAATTTAACATGAACAATGACTTTTCAAAATTCGGTAAATCCCGCCAACACTCAGAACGCGTTGGTGGAAAAAACTGCGTTATATATACACGTGTATCAAGTTCGGAACAAACTGAAGGATATAGTCTAGATATTCAAAAAAGAGAAATAGAGGCTTATTGTTTAAAGAACTCATACATTATTGTGGGATGTTTTGGCGGTGTTTATGAAAGTGCTAAAACAGATGAAAGGGAAGAGTTCAATAAAATGCTCACTTATGTAAAAAGATCAGGTCATAAGGTATCATATATAATAACGCATTATCTAGATAGGTTCTCTCGCTCAGGTGCAAATGCTATATATATAGCCAATGAATTAAGAAAACTTAATATCAAGATCATTTCTGTTGTACAACCGGTAGACACCGATACTGCCTCTGGGCGATTTCAGCAAAATATTCAGTTTCTATTTTCTGAATTGGAAAACGACAACAGAAGAGAGCGCTGCACTTCAGGCATGAAGCAAATGTTGGAAGAGGGCTACTGGCCCGGGAAAGTACCAATGGGTTACAGTCAAACATTTATTGATGGAAAGCAAGTAATTAAACTTAATGATCAAGGTACTTCAATTAAGAAAGCCTTTCAATGGAAAGCAGAGGACAGGTATTCAAATCTTGAAATAAGACTGAAGCTTAAAGCTAATGGGGTAGTAACGTCAAGATCCACAATTACAAAAATGTTTAAGAACCCATTTTACTGTGGAATGTTGGCGCACAAAATGCTTAATGGTCGATTGGTTGAGGGCAAGCACGAAAAAATGATCTCCCAAGAACTCTTTATGAAAATTAACAGTGTTGGTCCAAAAAATCCAAAAGGGAAACATTCAGAAGAATTTGATCATATCCCTTTAAAGACATTTATTAAATGTTCAATTTGCAACGAACCATTTACCGGCTACATTGTAAGAGCTCGTGGTTTATGGTATTATAAATGCAGAACAAATGGTTGCAATTGTAATAAAAGTGCAAAAGAGCTGAATAGCAAATTTGAAACAATACTGGATGGGTTGAAATTACAAGAAAGATTTGTTGAGCCAATCAGAGATCAACTACATTTTATGTTGCAAGAGCGGATAGAGGGGAGAGAAGAGGTCGAAAAAGAACTTCGAGGTAAGCTAACAGAAATACAAAAGAAGTTAAGTAAGCTGGAAGAAAAATTTATTTTGGATGAAATAGGCAAAGAGACGTATTCAAATTTCAAGCAAACTTATGTTTCGGAAAAGGAATTAATAATGGAGGAAACCCAAAGACTCCAAGTAAGCATTTCGAACATTGAAAAACAGGTAGAAAAATATATCAAACTTCTTCTGCAGCTCCCGTCGCTATGGAAAAGTAGCGATTACAAAACAAAAAGATCTTTACAAAATATTGTATTTCCTGAAGGTATTTTGTTCGACAAAGAAAAAAATGCATTTCGAACATCTAAGATCAACTCGGTGGCCTTCTCAATCGCTAGTCTATCAAGGGTTTCAGAAATTACTCATGAAAAAAACCACCCTGATTTTGGGTGGTTATTTCCTTCGGTAGCGGGAGGGTGATTCGAACACCCGACCTTTGGGTTATGAGCCCAACGAGCTACCCCTGCTCTATCCCGCA
>CAYYUS010000487.1:0-2971 GCA_964474925.1 uncultured Akkermansia sp.
CAGTAAAAATCACCACTAACAATATCTTTTGGTTGAAATAAAACAAAATTATCTTTTATGTTAGAATCAATGAATGCTTTATTTGCGATCATTGTGTTTTGGATCTTCTTAGCGTAATGAATACTATCCAAAATTTCTTTCTGCTTCTCTTCTATCTTTTCTCTGCTTTCATTTAGTTCTCTTTTAAAGATCAATACAACGGTGAGTGCCGCCATAATAACTGTAAACAGATTGATCATGTGAACTACCATCGTGAATTTTGCATCGGCAATAGGTGGATAATAGTCATATCCAATAATTGAAACGCCAAGTATCATCAAAGAACTAAGTATTACCAATGCCCATTGCTTGGCATTTTCAAAGATCAAAACAGCGGGCATTATGGTCACTATAAAGCCCATATAAAAACCGGCGGCTTTTCCAGAGATCAGGTTAACAAGTCCAAAACACAATGGTGCCGTAATAGAAATGTAAACCCTTGCGAATTTGAAACCAAAGTACTTATTGCACAAAAGTGTTATAGAGAACGCAGCGATCCCAATTAGAAAAATGGAAGCATGAAAATAATACCCCGATAATGCGAACAATACTGCGTAAAATAAACTAATAGGTACTCCGATCAAACTGATGCCATTCACCAATTTGGTTTTCTCTACCATGTCTTTGTCGTAAGTAGATCTTACGCCAATTGAGATCAATTTTAAAAGTTGCTTTTGCATTATAATAAATGTATGAAAAAAATTGACGTGTTTAAATGTTGAACAACAATATGTCACCCATAAAGGGATTTCAATCCGGTTTTATTTTAGTTGTACCAATATGATGTCCCTACGGGACATTCTCTCTTGGTTAAATCTATACTGTAAATGGCCCCATCGGCGCCAAATATTGGCAGAATTCAATTACACAGTACATTCAAGCCCCATAGGGGCGATATATTGGTGTTGATTAAAAAAATTAAAACGTTAGGTCTTTACCTTGATAAAAATCAAGCACTTTTAAACGAAGGATATAATCGTATTTGCTTTGCAATAAATTGCTTTGAGCAACTAACAATCGGTTTTTTGCCGTATTATAATCAAACGCGCTAATAGCACCTACATTGAATTTTTGATCGGCAAAATCAAATGAGGCTTGGGAGGCTTCTACACTTTTTTTGTTGGCCATATATCGGCTTAATGCTGCTTTAGCAGTTGTATAGGCTTGTGCAATTGTTTTATAAAGATTTTGCTTGGCTAGCTCTTGCGAGTATCTGCTATTGATCAAATTTAACTTTGCATTCTTTACCCCGGTATGCGTTTGCAAACCATTGAACAAAGGAACGCTAATGGTAAAACCAAAACTTTTGTTCACGTTATCTTTAAATTGATCGGCAAACGGAATTGGTTTTGTTACGATCTCGGTGCGCGGCGAAAGCACAAATTGTCCGCCCGTTGTAATAGCGGTTGTGTCATACCCTACAATATTAAAACCGGTAATATCTTTTGCCAAACCCGATGTTCCTGTTCCCATCGAACCGTTCATGCTAACTGTAGGAAATCTTCTTCCACGAGCAGTTGCTAAGGTTTTTTCGGAACTCAATAAACTGTATTCTGCCGACTTTATTCCCGGTTGATTCTTTAAAGCGGTTTCGTAAATACTTTGCACATCATCTTTTAAAATACTCTGTCCTTCTACATCCAAATTTGGTTTTATCACATTAAACGTACCAACGCTATCTAAATTCATTATTTGACGTAAACTTAAAAGTGCTAATTGATAATTATTTTCGGCATTGGTCACATTCACTTCTTCGTTGGCCAATTGCGCTTCAATATCAAATTGTACACTTTTTGCTAAAGCACCGGCATCTACCATTTTTTTTGTGCGATCGAGTTGCTCTTGAGTTATTTTGTATTGCCCCTTTGAAATTCCGGCCAGTTCATCCGTAAATATCACATTCAAATACATGTTCACTACATTTAATGTAAGATCATATTGTTGTTGCTTTAAACTTTCGGTGCTGCTTAAATAGGCATACTCATTTGCTTTTAAATTGTTGTACTGACTAAATCCGCTGAACAAAACAACATTACTGCTTATAAAAAAGTTTTGCGAAAGCACCTGTGTGTTGGCAAAGGTATTTGTAAAACGGTCGATGGTCTTACCAAAGTTATACGTGTGCGAAGCTCCCAAATTAATGCTTGGTAAAATAGCAGCTTTGGATTGATCCGAATTATTTTTGTTGATCTGATTATTAAGATCAGCCTGCTTTAACTGTATATTATGCTTTACCGCGTAATCTACGCACGATTTAATATCCCAATTGTTCTGAGCATTTAACCTGGTTAAAAAAAGTGTAAAAACTATGAGGTATTTTATCATTCTGGTATTAAAGTTAGGGAACCGCAACCGTTCTTATGATAAAAACTACATGAATGGTAGTTCCCGCATATAAAGTGTCTGTTTACTATTTGGACACCATTTGGCTGTGTAAAATACTCTCAAATAAAAGCTTTCCGTCAACATTGAACAGCTCTGCATCTGAGGCTCTTTCGGGGTGAGGCATCATTCCAAATACATTTTTTCCTTCGTTACAAACTCCGGCAATATTTTCTAATGCGCCATTTGGATTTGATTCGGCAGTTTCTTTTCCATTCTCATCACAATATCTAAAAATGATCTGGCCGTTATCATTCATTTTTTTAAGCGCATTTGGCTCAATAAAATATTTTCCTTCGCCGTGTGCGATTGGAATTTTTAAAGCTTTATTGGCAGGCACCGCATTTGTAACGGCAGTGTCTGTATTAACTGCTTTTATGAATACATTTTTGCAAATGAATTTGCGACTGTTGTTATGAAGCAAAGCACCAGGCAATAATCCACTCTCGCATAAAATTTGAAAACCATTACAAACTCCAAATACAAAACCTCCTTTATTGGCGTGCTCAATTACTTTGGTCATAATTGGCGAGAAACGTGCAATGGCACC
>CAYYUS010000488.1:0-2970 GCA_964474925.1 uncultured Akkermansia sp.
GCTCCGGTAGCTTCTAAAGTCGCTTCCTCGCCCAACAAACATTTTGCAAAGTCCTAAGCAGGGCTTTTCGCTGCAATCGCTCACGCGTACTGCAAAAAGAGACAGCTGCCTCTCTATACCGCCCGCGCCAGGGATGCGGAGGGTTCAGCTCTTTTTTGTGAGGCACGAACAAAAAAAGCCGAGCGAACAGCGAGCCCGGAGCAGCCCGACCCCTTTGCTCCGTAATTCCATCGGCAAAGGGGAGGCGCCCAAATAAGAAATATGGAAAATGAAGATTAAAGCAAGCTTCAAAAACCCCCTAATCTCCTGTTAGACAAGCCATTATCGTCCGTAATTTTTATCAATATTCTTTTGAATTAAGGGATATTATTCTAACTTTGCCTTCCTAAATTTTTGATTGAATATGAGCATTTTAGAAAGTATTAGAAAGCGTACCGGTTTATTAGTTGGTATAGTTGGTTTAGCCCTTGTGATCTTTATCCTCGAGAGCCTTTTGGGTTCGGGTAGTTCCATTTTTGGTGGCGATGTAAATGAAGTAGGTGTTGTGAACGGAAAAAAAATTGACCGTAACGAATTTTACACCAAGGTTGAAAATCAGTTGAACGGTATTCGTCAACAAAAACAAACAAATGATATTGATGATCAAACGCGCAAGCAAGTGGTTGAATATATTTTTCAATCTTATATTTCTGAATTGGTTATCAAGCCTCAGTACAATATGCTTGGCCTTTCTGTTGGTGAAGATGAGTTGTATGAGAACATGGTGGTTAATCCATCACAAGTTGTTATTCAACGTTTAACTGATCCAAACACGCGTCAGTTAAATCCTCAGTTTGCTTTACCCGATGGTTCATTGGATCGTAACAAATGGAAACAAGTTGTAGCAAGTGTTACAGGTGATCAGGAATTGGCTGTGAAGCAAATGGAAGAGGATGTTGCTAATACACGTCTGGCCGAAAAATATTCAGCATTAATTAAAAAAGCAATTTATGTTACTTCTGCTGAGGCAAAAACGAATTACCAAACTCAAGGCACAAAGTTAAATGTAAGTTTTGTGATGAAGCGTTACGACTCAGTTGGAGATAGCGCTGTAAAAGTAAGCGACGACGATCTTAAAAAATATTACGAAGAAAATAAATACAAATACGTGAACAATAAGCCGAGCCGTAAAATTGAATACGTATCGTTTCCAATTGCTCCAAGTATTGACGACGTAGCTGCTATTGAAAAAAATGCGATGGAAGTTGCAGATGTATTTAAAGCTAAAAAGGCTTCTGAAGATAGCGCATTTATGATGGCGGAGAGTGAGAACGGACAAATTATTGTACAGGATTTTAGCCGTAAAAATATGGTGATCCGCGATACAACAGTTTACGTGGATCCGATCGGAACTGTTTATGGTCCGTACAACGAAGGTGCTTATTTTAAGATCTACAAATTATCAGAGACCCGCAACATTGCCGATAGCTGTAAGGTTCGTCACATCTTAATTGGGATCATCGATCCACAAACACAAAAGCCTACACGCGCTAAAGCAGCTGCTAAAAAAACAGCGGATAGTTTATTGGTTTTAATAAAAGATAAAAAAGTAACCTTCGACACTTTAGTAAAAACTATTAGCGACGATAAAGGAAGTATTGATAAAGGTGGAGATTATGGTTGGTTCAATGAGACCACGCAATTTGTTGAGCCGTTTAAAAATGCAGGTTTACAAGGTGTAAAGGGAAACATTAGCGTTGTTGAAACACCATTTGGTTATCACATCATTGAAGTGTTAGACCTAAGTACAACACGTCATACAAATTACCGTTTAGAGCAGATCTTTAAACCAATTGTTCCTAGCGAAGAAACAACTAAGCGTATTTTTGAAGAAGCAAAGCAATTTGCAGGAGAAAACAGCAGCGCCGAATTATTTGACAAAGGCATTGAAACAAAAAAATTAACCAAACGTTTGGCCGATAATATTGACGAGAACGATATCACTATTCCGGGTTTAGAAAGTGCAAAAGAATTAGTGCGTTGGGTTTACTCAGCAAATAAAGGAGATGTGAATTTATTTAGCTATAACGATAAGCACATGGTGGTTAAATTATCTTCTATCAAAGAAAAAGGGTTTTTACCTTTAGAAGATGTGAAGGATGATGTAATGGCAGAAGCTATTCAACAAAAGAAAGCAGAGCTATTCATGAGCGAGTTCAAAGCTAAAGCAGCAGGTTCTACTAACATAGATGATATTGCCAAGAAATTGAATTTGGAAGCAATGACACAGGATAATTTAGGTCCTGAGTCGCACAACGTTCAAGGCATAGGACATGATGACGTTTTAGTTGGTACTGCAGCCGGAACAAAACCGGGCGCTTTATCTAAAGTAATTGCCGGTGAAGTAGGGGTATTTGTAGTAAAAGTAAATGCGGTTAATGCAGGCCCTCCTACAACTGATTATAAAGATCACAAGAAAATGTTAGAGCAAATGTATTCGTATCGTGCCGATACAGAATTCTATAGTGCGTTAAAAGAAAAAGCCAATATTGAGAATCATACTGGCAGATTTGAATAGGATCAAACGAATTTTTAAAGCCCTCCGCAAAAAACGGGGGGCTTTTGCTTTACATCATTTTTTGAATTATCTTTAATAAAACCAAAACTCACTTCTATGAAAAGAACTATACTTTTATTTTCTGCTGTTATTTTATTGAGTATTAACTCAAGCGCACAATTTAATTTAATGTGGGCTAAAAGTGTTGGAGGGGTAGATCTGGACGAAGGCCTGAATGTTGTTACAGACGCAACAGGAAATGTGTACACGGTTGGAACTTTTTCGGGAACCGCCGATCTTGATCCTAGCGCTAGTACGCTTAATTTTACTTCTGTAGGCGATGAAGATGTTTATGTGATCAAACAAAACAGCGTTGGTGGTTTAATATGGGCTAAAACTTTTGGCGGATCAAATACGGATATACCGGCTGGAGT
>CAYYUS010000489.1:0-2965 GCA_964474925.1 uncultured Akkermansia sp.
CTGTAAGTGCTATCATTTATTTCTCCAAGGCATTTTGCACTTAAAAACACAAACATTGGGCGAATTTGCTTTCCTTTTCGCTTTACAATATAATTCGTGATCTTGTCTAGCAAAGGCACAGTACTTTTCATTGAGTCTTTGAACTTAACTTCAAAGATCTCCATGTTCTCGGCAATGGGATGCTTTATTTTATTTACTGTGGTCGACACTTAGGGACTAATTTAATACTTATTGTTCAAATTTCGCAGATCTTACAATATCTGGTCATTTATACTCTATAACTGCTAATTTATTCTTATTTGCCAGCTGCCCGCAAGCAGCATCAATATCCTTGCCCCTGCTCCTTCGTACGTTCACTATCACGCTATTATCTTCTAAAACCTTTACAAAATTCTCTAAGCGCTCTTTGGTAGTTTGTTTAAATTCTCTCCCGTCAATTGGATTATACTCTATGATATTTACTTTGCTTTTTACTTTTTTACTAAAAGCCACCAACTCTAAAGCATCTTGAGTGGTATCATTAAAATCTTTAAAAACAATATATTCAAACGTACAACGCGTGCCTGTTTTGTCATAAAAATAATTTAGCGCTTCCTCCAAATTATCCAACGAATTTGTTTCGTTTATAGGCATCAATTGATTTCGTTTTTCATCATTGGCTGCATGCAACGAAAGAGCGAGATTGAATTTTACATTATCGTCGCCCAACTTTTTTATCATTTTTGCAACGCCTGCTGTAGAAACTGTGATACGTTTTGGCGACATTCCCAAACCTTTTGGATTTGTGATCCTGTCAACCGAAAGCATCATCTCACTATAATTCAATAAAGGCTCGCCCATGCCCATGTATACAATGTTCGACAAAGGCTCACCATATTTTTTCATGGCAGTGTCTTTCACTAAAACCACTTGATCATAGATCTCATCGGCCGTTAAATTTCGCATGCGTTTTAGTTTTGCAGTGGCGCAAAATTTGCATGTTAAACTGCATCCAACTTGCGACGAGATGCAAGCCGTCATACGCTCTGCTTGAGGAATGAGAACACTTTCCACCACAAAATTATCGTGCAATTTCATAGCGCACTTAATCGTTCTATCGCTACTTATTTGAAGATCGTGGATCTCAACGGCGTGGATCTCAAAATTTTCTTTGAGTTTCTCTCTCAACTCGAGTGAGAAATTGGTCATTTCATCAAAATTAATGGCGCGCTTGTTCCACAACCACTCATAAAGCTGTTTTGCCCTAAAAGCAGGCTCACCAAGCTCTTTAAAGAGGTCGGTTATCTGTGGTAGGGTTAAAATTCTTATGTTTTTTTTAGCCATTAATTGCCCCGTAAAGGTACCAAAGAACGATGTAATTAACTAAATTTGTTTTGTGAGATATTTGAGCGCAAATAGCATTTTTAATGGTAAGGAATTCCTAAAAGAAGGTGCCGTTTTGGTATTGGATGAGAACGATCATTTTGTGGAAATAACCGATCCCTCAAAAGTTGAAAGCTCATCTATTGAACATCATAAAGGAATTATCACTCCCGGGTTTGTTAACGCTCATTGTCATTTAGAATTAAGTCATATGCATCAACTGATCCCTGAGAAAAAGGGATTTTTAGATTTCGCCAAGAACATCATGTCGCGCCGAAACTCTGCAACGCTTGAGCAAATGACCGAAGCCGCAACACAGGCCGATCTTCAAATGCAACAAAATGGCATTGTAGCTGTTGGCGATATTAGCAATATTGATCTAACATTTGAAGTAAAGAAGCAGAGTAAGATCTTCTATCATACATTTATTGAATTACTAGGACTTGACCCTGCAAAAACTGTTCCTATGCTTTATTATGGAATAGGCTTAGTGAACAAATTAAAAGCGTTAAATCTTTCAGGAAGTTTAGCGCCACATGCACCTTACAGCTGTTCAATACAGTTAATAAAAGCAATTGCTGATGAGAACGCAAAAACTAATTCACCAACATCTATTCACAATCAAGAAAGTGAAGAGGAGAATAAATTCTTGCGCGGCGAAAAAAGTGATTTTGATAACTTATATGAATTTTTAAGCTTAGATATCAGTTGGTTCAAACCAAAATTTAAGAGTGGTTTAGATGCCTATGTTAAAGAATTGAATTCGGGAAAGAATATATTAGTACACAATACGTTTAGCAGTGAAGACGACTTGAGATCAGTTCACGCAAATGTATTTTGGTGTTTATGCCCAAGTGCCAATTTGTATATTGAAGATACTTTGCCAAATTACGACCACTTGCTAAAAAACACTCAACAGATATGCTTTGGCACAGATTCGTTG
The DNA here is from genome assembly GCA_964474925.1 of uncultured Akkermansia sp. Classification (GTDB taxonomy): domain Bacteria; phylum Bacteroidota; class Bacteroidia; order B-17B0; family Aurantibacillaceae; genus Aurantibacillus. The sequence goes on from CAYYUS010000489.1 coordinate 2,306, forward strand.
GCCAGCAATTCCGACCTTAACCTCATTAAAGAAGCAGGTATTTTTTATTCGAAGACAGGTGAATTAGAATTAAGCCTAAAAGGATTGACCTTTAATGGTGCAAAAGCACTTGGTTTGGAAGACAAATTTGGTTCATTTATAAAAGGAAAAAATGCAGGGTTGAATTTGATCACTAGTGATAATAAAGATCTGAAACTAATAAAAGTTCTATGCTAAAGTTAAAATCATTTACAGTTAATCCTTTTCAGCAAAACACTTACCTCATTTGGGATAGTAATAATATTGCCGCTATCATTGATCCGGGAAATTCAACTAACCTCGAGAATCAAATGATCAAAAAGTATATTTCAGAGAATAATTTGAAGTTAGAACGCTTGCTTTTAACTCACGCTCATATTGATCACATTTTAGGTAATCGTTTTATTTTTGATGAATATGGTTTATTGCCCGAAGTTCACAAGGAGGATCTTTATTTTATTGATGTGATGGGAAAAACTGCCGACATGTACGGCGTGCCTTACGAACAATCGCCAAACCCTGAAAAATTTTTAGAAGACAAGCAAGTGATCGAATTAGGAGAATTAAAATTCAATTGCATTTTTACTCCGGGCCATTCGCCTGGAAGCATAACATTTTATTTTGAAAAAGAAAAAGTAATGA
>CAYYUS010000490.1:0-1308 GCA_964474925.1 uncultured Akkermansia sp.
CGGGCACGCTTTCCGCTGCAAGCCTGCTTGTCCTTTGCTATGTTTGTCGGGCTCCGGGGTCTCCGCTGAAAAAGCGGAGCCTCCTCGCTCCGCAAACATTAAGCAAAGTACTTCGCAGGGCTTTCCGCTACAATCGTTGGCGCGGCATCCCGATCGAGTGAACAGAAAAAAAGCAGTTGACTTTACTTAAGATATAGATGCGCCGTAATTGGAAAATGATCGGTAAATGTCTCTTCGGCTCGGGTAAAGCGATCGCAAGCCACTTTATCATCAAATAAAATATAATCAATTCTAAATTGTGGCCATTCGCCCGCGTAAGTTCTTCCAAAACCTGAACCTTTTTCAATAAAGGCATCATTTAATTTTTCACTCAATTGTTTATAGGCATAGGAAGCAGCTGTATCATTAAAATCGCCACACACAATGATCTTGTATTTGCAAGTGGCCATGTGTGCTTTTATGGCTTCTACTTGCTTTGCACGTTTGGTGAACGCGCGTTTTAAACGACGCAATACATTCTTGCTTTTTTCAATATCTTCTTCACTCTCATTCCCTTTTTTAATGTCCTCCAAAAATTTATTGTCTTTTTTACTAAAGCTAATAGATTGCAAATGCATATTGTAAATTCTAACCGTATCTTTTCGGATCACAACATCCGTATAAATACACATGTTATTACTTCTGGTTTGAAAAACGATCTTTCCTCTGTTAACTACAGGAAATCTACTAAATGTGGCAAGACCCCAATGATCATATTTGCGAAGTGTAATGGTGTACTCGGCGTGGTAATTGGGTAAATTTAAAAGTTTGGTGAGCGAATCAATATTATTAAAATCACCTTCTTCCTCCGACGTGTAAAATTCTTGCAAACAAATTATATCCGAATCAATATCTGCCAAATTCCCAAATATCTTTTCGCGGGTTTCTTTATTATGCCTCCAATTATAAAGATCAAATAACATGCTGTTATACGAGGTGATCTTGAAACTTTTTACTGCGCTAGCTTCTGAATTATTGAACTGTATATATTTTTTAGCGGTTGGAAGCGCAAAAACACTTACCACCAACGAGATCATAAAAGCCCTTCTGAATTGCGCCAGCCAATATAACATAAAGGCCAAATTGAGGATAAAAATAAAAGGGAAAGCTAAACCTGCAAATGCAATAGGCCAAAATAAAAGTGGCGAAATATATTTGGCAAAACAAGCTGAAACAAGGGCTACAATTACAACATAATTGAGCCATAGCATAAAACGATTGAATTTTGAAAGCTTGCGGTCGTTCTTCACCGCTATCATGGTGCGCAGC
>CAYYUS010000490.1:1318-2958 GCA_964474925.1 uncultured Akkermansia sp.
TAATGCCTGAATTTTAAAATAACAAAAAGAAGAAATAAGATAGGAATAGAAGAGAGCAACATGCCAATATAACCCTTGGGCCATTTTACTTCGTCGAACTCAAACTTTTGATTCAAAAATATATTGATACCGGCAAAAATAAATCCTAAAATAGCAAGTCCTACACCGTAATATACATATTTTACCTGGTAAATACTTAAGGTACATGCCAAGCCAATGATCAGCGATAACCAGCCTGATACTTTATAAAGAAGTCGTGTGTACATTATTCAACAAAGAAATTACCTAGTTTACGACGCAATTTGCTGCTGTAATTTTGAAATTGCCAATCGTTATAATTATTTGTGGCATTAATGCATCTTCCAAATTGTTTGATGCGGTATTTCATTTCGTCGGTAAGTAAATTATATAATTCCAACGCCTCGGCATATTCAGAAGCATTGTCTTTTATTCTATTAAAGTGATCTTCTAAACTATCATCCAACACTGTTCCCGGTTTTATTCCCTTGCGTAAGGCCAGCAAATATTTATCGCGAACAATGAACGATTCGGCACTTGAATTTAAAAAGCGTTCTTTTATTTCAGCAGGTAGATCATAATCATTCTCTAATTCATAATCCCACTCATCTTTATAGCGATGCTCTAAATATAAATGTGGTGCTGCAAATACGTGTTTCCAATCAATAGGGTATTGCCATAAATTAAAACGACGCGAATTATTTCCCAGATCAATGATCTTGAACTGTTTTTTGGTTGGTAAAACACGACTACCACGACCTATCATTTGGTGATAAAGCGTTAACGATTTTGTTGCACGATTAAGCATGATGGTTTCTACTTCCGGCTCATCAAAACCTGTAGTTAAAATACTTACCGAAGTTAAAATACCATCTTTTGTATTGCGAAACCATTCTAACGTATCTGCACGTTCTTTATCGCTAAATGTACTATCTAAATGCCTTACAGGATAACCTTTCTTTTTAAAGGTTTCGTAAATAGCGCGGCTAGTAAGAATACCCGCGTTAAAGATCAATGTTTTTGTGCCTTTACCAACTTCTTCATAAGCCTCCACTAATTTACTTTGCATGATGGCTTGTGTGTACAATAATTCGTGTGAACCAACGGTAAATTCTCCGTTATTACCAACACGAAGCGAACTTAAATTTACATCGTACGAATACGTAACCCCTTCGCATAAATAACCTTTGTCAATCAATGTGGCAATACTTTCGCCAATAATAAGATCGTTGTAAGTTTGATACAGAGGTAATTTTTTATTACTGCTTAATGGCGTTGCTGTAACGCCTAAAATATTTACATCGCTAAAATAATGGAAGATCTTGCGGAACGAGTTATTATGCGCCTCATCCACAATTACCAATCCAATATCTTCTAAAAATTGATCGTTCTCTTGCAAACGATTGTTCAATGTTTCTACCAATGCGGTAAAACTTTGATATTCGGTTTGATTGGGCAATGATTTTACTTCGCTATTGATCACCTTATTGGAAATTCCCAATTCGGTAAGCACATCGTTGGTTTGTCTGCTTAACTCAATACGATGCGTTAGAATAAGGATCTTTTTATTGAAATGCGCAATATAACGCCTCGCTATCTCACTAAAAATAATGGTTTTTCCG